>JBHHXQ010000066.1:0-12041 GCA_046757105.1 Candidatus Krumholzibacteriia bacterium | reverse complement strand
AGCGGGCGACACGACCGTCGCGCGTTCGATGGCCCTCGGCGAAGACGATGAGGCTGACACCGTCGTCGAGCGTCCTCTGGATGCGCCGCGCCAGCCCGCGCATTCCCTTCCCGGGGCGCTTCGGAACCGGAATGTTCCCGAAGCGTCTCGCCATCCACCCGTAGGCGGGGATCTTGAAGTGCGACTCAAGCTCCATCCCACGCACGAACTGCGGAATGGCCGAGTAGATCACCATCGGATCGAAAATGTTCACGTGGTTGCAGATGAACAAAGCCGTGCGATTCGGATCGAACCCCGGCGAGTAGCGGACCCGGAACTTGACCCCCGCCAGCCGCAGCACGTTCCGGAGGAAGACTCGCTGCGGCCGGTCGTTGTGCCGCGGATCCTTGAAGAAGCTCAGGAAGACGAGAAGCGTGCAAACGACGAAGAAATGGACGATGCTGACCGTCCACAGGACGAGGGAGCGGATGACCAACCAGACCGTCGTCATACCATCACGTTCAGCACCGACGGCAGGACCTCGAGCGTCTCACAGTGCAGCGTGAGGACCTCTCCGTCAACCATGACATCCACGGGGCCGTCCAGGTGGAAGTCGATGCGCCGGACCCCCCGGCGCGACGCGAGCGGATGCTTCAGATGGCTGCCATCATACAGGGTGTTCAGGTTGCGGATCAGGTCTATTCGACCGATCGGGCCCCAGCGCACGTACTCCACGAGGCCGTCGGCGGTGTCGGCCTGGGGCGCGATCATCATCGTGCCGCCGGTGAACTTGCTGTTGTTGAAGGTGAGGAACAAGTGGCGGCGGCGGTCGATCTCGGCTTCGCCGTCGACCCGAATCGGGAACGAGCGCCTCGACAGTCGCGCCAGACAGGCGAGGACGCCGGCGAGATACCCGAGGTGTCCGAAGCGTTTGAAGCGACGATTCGTGAGCGCGGCCACGTTCGCCGTGAACCCGATGCTGAGCAGATTGATGTAGTAGATGACACCGTCCTTGTGCTTCATGCGCAGCACGTCGCAGGTACGCTCGCGCCCTTCCAGCATCGCCTCCGTGGCGTACTCGAGACCCTGGTCCGTGAAATCGCGCAGAAAGGAGTTCCCGGTCCCCAGCGGCTGGAACGCCAACGTCGGCCGGCCGCTCTCCTGCGCCTCGGGGAAGAGACCGTTGACGATCTCGTACGAGGTGCCGTCCCCGCCCATCGCCACGAAGCGCCGGTAGCCGTCGCGGTACGCTTCCCGCGCGATCTCGGTTCCGTGCCCCGGATACTCGCTCGCGGCGACATCGAACTCGAGCCCCCGCTCCCGGAGACGTGCGAGCGTCTCCGCGGCCAGCTTGCCGCAGCGCCCGCCCCCCGCGGCGCGGTTGACGACCACCAGGAACCGCGACGTCCGCCCGCCCCGGGGCTTCGGGCCGCTCATATCGACACGACGGCCGCCTCGCGCTCCACGTTCGCGCGGATGCCCTCGGCCAGCTGGTTGCGCTTCACCTTCATGGACGCCGTGCGCGGGAAGTCCTCGTTCCACACGGTGAAGCCGTGAATGCGCTTGAAGTCGGGGAGACGGCGGTTGCGCGTTTCGAGCTCCCGGCGCAGCTCGTCCGTGAGCTCCTGTCCCGATTCGAGGCGCAGCACCATGACCAGCTGCTCGCCGACCAGCGACCTCCGCGGCCACAGGAAGTTCGCCGCGAACACGCAGTATTCCTTCACGGGCAGCCCCACGAAGGCGTTCTCGATGTCCTCGGGATAGATGTTCTTGCCCCCTGCGGTGACGATCATGTTCCTCTTGCGCCCGAAGAGCTGCAGGTGACCGGTCTCGTCCAGGCGACCCTGGTCGCCCGTCATGAGCCAGCCATCGACGATCGTCTCGGACGTGAGCTCGGGGTCGTCCAGGTAGTGGGACATCACCGTCCTGCCGCGCACCGCCACCTCACCGATGCCGTCCGGATCCGGATCCACGATGCGCACCTCGGTTCCCGGAAGCGGCCTGCCGACCGTGTCCGAGCGAAAAGGGTTCATGTCGTTCACGGTGATCACGGTACCGGCCTCGGTGAGGCCGTAACCGTTCGCCACCGGGATCCCGAGGTCGAAGAAGAACTCGAGCGTCGAGGGCTCGGTGAAGGCGCCGCCCACGAAGAGAGTGCGCAGCTCGCCGCCGAACGCCCGGTGGATCGGACGCAGCAGGATGCGGCTCAGCCCCACCTTCGGCCGGCGCCCGGCCAGCGCGCGGTTCAGCTTCCTCGAGCCCTCGAAGAGCCAGCGCCGGTGCGGGGGCAGCGCCTCGATGCGCGCCCGCAGCCCCCTCTCGAGGTTCTTGAGCACCATCGGCACGAGCGCCATGTAGGTGATCTTGTAGCGCGGGAAGGCCTCGCGGACGAACTCGGGCCGCAACGTGCGCAGGTGGACCACCGCCGCGCCGCACACGAACGGGCCGATGAACCCCACCATGAAATCGATGGCGTGGTTCGTCGGCAGGACGCTCAGGTAGCGCGCGCCCGGCCAGAACGCGTAGAGCGACGTGAGCGCCTTGCACTGTTCCAGGTAGTTGTCGTGCGTGAGCACGCAGCCCTTGGGGCGCCCGCCGGTTCCCGAGGAGTAGACGATGCACGCCATGTCGGCGCGCCGGCGCTGCACGGGCTCCGGCACTCCGTCGCTCCGGAACCCTTCCCAGCGCAACGCCCCGTGCAGATCGGCGCCCTCGGGTGCCTCCGTGACCAGCACGATGCGCGGTTTCGCGCGGTCGAAGCCCTGCGAGCGGACCATCGCACGCCACAAGTGGTCCTCGGCGATCAGGACCTCGGCCTTGCTGTGGGCCAGAAGCTGCAGGTGCTCCGCTCCGGTCAGCTTGTAGTCGAGCGGCACGAGCACGCCGCCGCGATGGAACACCGCGAAGGCCGAGAGCAGCCACTTCGACTGATTGCTCATGACGATCGCGGCACGGCTCCCAGCGCCGAAGCCGTGCTCCTGCAGCGCGCGCGCCAGCGCCCGGCCGTCGCGCCCGAACTGCTGGTAGGTCACGCGGCAGTTCTCGCGGTCGCGATCCGCCTCGATGAGGCAGGTCTCCCCGGCCCAGCGCTGCACGGCCGCGCACAGTGCACTGCCGAGCGACTCGTGTCGGTCGAGATCGATCATAGCCGGGCCTGGATGCGGTCCGAGAGCGTCCGGAAATCACTCACGCCCTGCATCTCGTAGTCCGGAAGCTCGACGTTGAAGTGATTCTCCAGCCGCGTCAACAGCTCGAGCGCCCGCAGGCTGTCGATGCCCAGCTTCTCGAAGAGATCGTCGTCCGGCGCCAGCCCCTCGCGCGGCACCGCGAAGTGTTTGGCCGCGAGATCGAGGATCTCGCCGAGCGTCTGCTCCGGAGTCCGCATTCGGTCACCCCCTTCAGAAAGAGCTCCCCGACCGGCCGAGCGCTACGGCAGGTAGGGCTGCGTGTCCGCACTCTCGACGAACTTGCGCAGGCCTGCTTCCACCGCGGGCCGCGACAGGAGCTCGCAGAAGATGTCGATCTCGTGCCGCAGCTCGTCGTACGGAATCGGCTTGATGAACTGCTTCGCCGCCGTTCGGGTGGCGGGGTCGAACTTCTCGATCTGATGCGCCGTGCAACGCGCCACGCGCAGCGCCTCGCCTTCGGCGGCGAGCTGGCTCACCAGCCCCACAGCGTGGGCGCGCGTCGCGTTCAGGCTGCGCCCCGTCAGCAGGAGATCGCGCACGACGCCGTTCCCGATGTCGCGCTTGAGACGCGGGATCCCCCCGAAACCGGGAATCAGCCCGAGGCGGAGCTCCGGGAAGCAGAATCGCGCCATGCGGTCGGCGATGATGATGTCGCACACGAGCGCCAGCTCCAACCCACCCCCGAAGCAGACACCGTGCACTGCGGCGATCGTCGGGTGCGGCCAGGCGTCGATCTCGTTCATCACCCTGTGGACGCGCTCGAGGAAGTCGCGAACGCCGCCGAGCCGCTCGCTCCCCGACGCCCCCTGCATGCCGGCGTACAGCTCGCGCAGATCGGCACCCGCGCAGAAGCCCGCCGCCAACGAGCTGTACACGATGAGCGCGTGCGCCTCGTCGGCCAGCGCATCGAGCGCCTCCACGAAGCGCTCCAGCTCCCCGAGCGTCGTGGTGCCGATCTCGTTGCACGGCGCCCGGTGCAGCTCGAGCTCCACCGCGCCGTTCTGGAGCTCCCAGGAAATCGCCTGGCCTTTGAAGCTCTTCATGTGCCCTTCCAGTTCTTGCCGTTCACGCTGGACGCCGTCACTCTTCCCAGACGCCCATCGTGGCTGCCTCGACCACCCCGCCGGCGGTCCTCATGAACCGTCGCCGCCGTACATCACTTCGATCTCGGGCCCCAGCTGCTCGAGTACCCGCCGGCGTTTCAGCTTGCCGTTCGCGGTGAGGAACCCGTTCTCGACCGAGAACGGCTGCTCGTGGATGTGGTAGGCGCGCACCCGCTCGTAGTGCGGCAGCGTCGGGTTCAGCTCCTCGAGCGCCGCATCGACCTGCGCGGCCGACACGTCGCCGGTGACGATGGCCGTCAGGTGCTTGCGCTCGTGTCCGACGACCAGCACCTGCTCTGCGCCCGGCAGCGCTCGACGCAGCCTCTCCTCGATCGGATCCGGGGCCACGTTGTGACCCGAGCTCAGGACGATGACGCTGGTCACGCGACCGATGATGCGCCAGTTGCCGCCCGGGTCGACCTCGCCCTGGTCGCCGGTGCGGAACCAGCCGTCCCGGAAGCAGGCGGCCGTCTCCTCGGGACGCTCCCAGTAACCCGCGAAGACGTTCGGGCCGCGCACGAGGATCTCGTCCCTCTCGCTCAGCTTCATCTCGATGCCGGGAACCGCGTACCCGACGCGCCCCGGCTGGCGCGGGCCCTGCGGCCGATCCATCGTGCAGATGGCCGTCGTCTCCGTCAGGCCGTACACCTGCAGCACCGGAATCCCCATCATCTCGAAGAACCGCTGCGTGTCCGCGGAGAGTGGCGCCGAGCCGCAGATCAGAGCCACGAGGTTGGGGCTGATCTTCCGCTTCACCCGGCGGAAGACGAGCACCCGCGCGAGACCGAGCCACAACCGGTCGAGCACCCGCCGGCGACCCTCCTGCGCGCGCCCCCAGGCCACGATCGCCCTGCGGTGCAACCCGTACGCCAGGCCGCCGGCGCCCTTCATCCTGGCATCGACCCCGGAGCGGATCCGGTCGAGCAGGATCGGCACGTTGAGAAAGTAGTGCGGCGAGGCCACCTTCATCTGATCCGCCAGCCTGTCGAGATCGGTCGCGAGCGTCAGCAGGCTGCGGCGCGCGAGGCTCGACAGCAGCAGGATCCACGAGCCCGCGAAGCAGAACGGCAGGTAGTGGAAGACACGCTCCTGCCCGCGGAACCCCTGCATCAGATCGTCCAGCCGTCCCAGGGTACAGGGGAGCATGTGGTTCAGGTTGCCGACGTTCAGGATGACGCCCTTCGAGTCTCCCGAGGTCCCCGACGTGTAGAGGATGGTCACCGGATCGCCGTCCTGCAGTGCGACGGGCCGCTGCCCGGCGCCGGCGGAAGCCGGCGCGGAACCGATCGCCTCGTCCAGCAGGTGGATGGGCGGTGGATCGGACCAGTGCTCCGTGATGCCGGCGCGCAGGCCCTCGTCGCCACAGACGATGAGCGAGGCGGAGCAGTCCTGCATCATCTTCACGAGCTCCGCCGGAGACTGACGCGCGTACATCGGCACCTTCAGGATGCCCTCCGCCATGATGGCGAGGTCCATGGCGACCCAGTGGATGCTGTTGTTCGCGAGCAGAACGCAGCGCGCGCCCTTCCGGAGACCGGCCTGCCTGAGGAAAGCGTGCGCCCGGCCGACCTTCGCGAGCAGCTCGCGGCAGGTCGCACGCTCGACCCGACCGGCCCAGGCTTCCTGCAGAACCGTGCGATCCGGCTCCTGCAGCAGACCGTCGAGGATCCTTTCCAGAAAGTTCATCCTGGCTCCAGACACCGCGGCCGCCTCGATCCCCCTCGGTCCGACCCCCGACCGGGACCGCCCGTCAGTTGTCGCGGCTCAGACGTGCGCCTCGACGAGCTCGCGCAGCCCGGGACTCAGAGGCGGCAGGTAGTCCTCCCACGAGTACGTGCCGCTGCGCCCCGGGAACTCCGGATAGCGCTGCTGCACGCGTTCTTCGAGATACACACCCATGCGCGCCATGGTCTGCAGGCTCGACACCACGGTGTGACCGATGCCGTCCTGAACGCTCTCGCGCTCCCGGGACAGCGTCTCCAGAACGACCACCAGCTTGTCCTCGAGATCCGGCTCGTCGACGTCGAGCAGAAGGTGCTCGTGCCCCCGCTCGATCATCAAGTTGCGGATGCGCTCGTCCATGGTGATGCCGGCCGAGGGGACGAGCCCGGGCATGCTGGTGACGATCCCATGATAGCGCGACGAGACCATCATGTGGCACGAGCGCAGGATGCTGACGAGCTGATACATGTCGTACCGCGCAGACGTGAGGATCGGCACGTCCCCCAGACGCTCGGCCACCTTCCCGCAGGCGTGCGCATCCAGCTTCTCCATGGCGACGAGGATCGGGAAGATCCGCTGCTCCCTGCGGAAGCGATCCACCGCGTTCGCGACCGCCCCGATGTAGCGGTCGTACGCCGCATCGACGCCCGGCCCGGCGTTGTGGAAGTACATCGAGCGGTAGTGGCTCTTCTTGTAGGCGCCGGTGAGCACGCGCGCCGCAGCCTTCGCGAGCGACGGCTTCACGGGCCACCAGAACGGATTGATCGGGCAGATGACGAGCACCGGAACCTCGCCGTCCCAACCGACCGCCCGCAGTGCATGCTCGCCGTAGTCGGGTCCGTGGGGTTCGAACGTCCAGGCGGTGTCGGTGCCGATCTCGGTGGCGATGCCCAGCTCCCGCAGCTGCCGCGCGGACTCGCTGTTGCGCGTGATGACCAGAGACTGCGAGCAGTAGCGCCGGGTCATGCGCTTGACGAGGGGATCCATGTATCCGGCCTCGGCACCGTACCCCACCGAAAGCTTGTTCTGCGCCGCCGCGATTCCGAGCGACCCCACCATCATCGCAGTCAGCGCGTTGGCGAACTTGCTCTTGAACATCGAACCCTCGCACGCCACCACCCCGTGGTGCTTCGGCACCTCCCGGTAGAGGAAGGGTGGGAAGACGTCCGGAAGCCTCACCTGCCTCGCATCGCCGAAGTAGCCCTTCGAGAGTTCGAAGTTCTGGGTCATGACCGAGAGCGCGATCTTCTCCTCGCCCAGAACCCGGCGCACCTGACGCAGCATCTCCTCGACGCGCACATCCGCCCCGGTGTTGCGCGTGCCGTTGTAGCCGGCGAAGAGCAGCCTGAGCCGCGTACCCGGGGCCCAGCTCTTGCCGGCGCCGAGCATCCAGCGGGTCTTGGACACCTCGATCAGGCCGCTCACCCAGAAGACCAGAACCTCGTCCATCATCGCACCGAGCCCCCCACCGCACTGGGCCACCCACGCGGCCACTCCCGATACTCGTACTGGAAGCGGTTTTCCGTGCTGAACTCGAGCAGCGGGTAGCTATACTCCGTGAACGGAATCGGGGTGCACCCCAGCTCCGAAACGATGCGCGTGTTGTCGAACACGGTGTTCCAGTACAGGTAGGGAAGGAACACCTTGAGCAGCAACGCCCCTTGGCCCACTCGCGAGTCGCGCCGCCGCGACAGCGTCTCCACGACCCGATCGAAGGGACGCCGCAGCACCGGCAGGTACGTCGGGCGCCGCAGCGACCGCGCCCGGGCCAGCGCGTCCGTGAGCTCGCGGAAGGTCTGCGATCCGCTGCCCGAAGACAGATGATAGACGTCGTACCGGGGCTTTTCCTTCATGTGCAGCGTCGCGATCGAGTCGGCGACAAACTCCACCGGGACGATGTCGACACGGTCGTCGGGACGGAAAGGAAGCACCGGCAGCCTGGCCAGGAAAGCGAAGGCGCGCACCATCTCGAACTGCGTCGTGGCGCCGTAGCGGCTGTCACCCAGCACGATGCTGGGTCTGAAGACGATGTGGCTCACGTCGTGCGGCAGAAGCTCGCCCAGCATGTGCTCACAGAACTTCTTCGTGCGCGCGTACGGATCGTAGTCGGAGCGCGTCCAGTCGATCGCATCGTTTTCGTGCACGACCTCGTCGTGGCGTTGGCCGGCCACCGCCACCGTGCTCACGTGGCTGAAGCGCCGCACTCCGTGATGATCGCGGGCGCGGCGCGTGAGCTGGATCACCTCCAGCGTGCCACGCAGGTTCACGTTCAGGCAGCTCTTCTCGGATTTCCGATTCAGTGAGGCGGCACAGTGGACGACCGAATCGGTCGAACGAACGAGCCGCTGGTAGTCGCCATCTGGCATGCCAAAGCGGCCCTGCGTCAGATCGCCGCGGAAGACCTGGATCCTCGACTGCAGGTGCTCGTAGAAGCGTTCGAAGTCCAGGTGCAGCTGCAGTGCGCGCCAGAGGCGCCCCTCGGTTTCCTCTCGTGTCCGGGCGCGCACGAGCAGGTTGAGCGATTCGCCACTCTCCAGCAGGTTCGCGGCGATGTGCGCACCGATGTAGCCGGTGGAACCGGTCAGGAAGATCGCCATGACGCTTCGGTTTTGATGGCCTCGCCGACGACGCCGCTGGCGCCGCGCGTTGCTCGGGTTGGTGCAGGCAGACGGAAACCGTACCGGGGGTTCGGTTGGAGCGAGCGGCCCTCGATGAGCGGGTAGCACCACTTGCGCATGGCCGGGACGTGGATGTTGATCCAGTAGTCCCGCCAGTCGAAAGCCTCGGCCTCGTAGGCGAAGACCTCGCGCTCCTCCGGCGGCAGCGCCGCGGAGAGAATCCTCATGTTGTCGGCCTCGAACACGTGCTCGTTTTCGAGGATGAAGGGTTCGTAGATCTCGACGAGCTTGGCGACGCGGTTCACGGCGCGCTCCGCCCGCACCAGTGCGCGCAGTTTGAACGGCGTCGGCGAGAGGAACTTCCGGATTCTGCCGATGATCGCCTTGTAGCGTGGAGCCGAGAGCCGCTGGTAGCGCTGCTTGGACACCGGGATGGCGTCCATCCGCGCCTTCCACCAGTAGCGGTTGCCCTTCTGCTCGCGGTAGTGCTTGCGGTGCGCCAAGCTCGTCAACTCGATCGAGCGCTTCATGTTGCACGGATTGCTGACCGACGTCGCCATCTGGTAGAGGCGCGCGTGACAGCGCTCGACCAACGCCGCCACCACCAATGTCATGCCCCGGCTCACGAGGTCCACCGGAATGATGTCGAGGCACTTGCGCTCGTTGGCCGGCAGCTGCCGGAACGTCGTCCCCAGCAGGTAGGACAGCGGCGCCGACGTATTGATGCCCTCGTTCCATCCCACGAACGGGTGCTCGAGCGACGACTCCACGATGGACGGCCGCACGATGGCGAGGGGCAGGTCGGCGCCCAGACGCTCGATCTGCGACTCGCCCAGGCTCTTGGTGAAGGCATAGGTGTTGGGCCAGCCGAGCTCGTGTGCCCGGTGCATGCCGGCCTCGGTGAGCACCCTGCGCAACCAGCCGAAGCGACCGCCGTTCCCGCTGCGGTCGGCGACGTCACGTCCTCCGCGGTTCGCGACGTCGTCGCCATCGCCCTTCGCCGTGGCGGCGTGGGCGCCGGGGTGTCGCACCGGTGTCGCCAACTCCTCCACCAGCTTCGGATCCGGCGGCCACTGCTTGGCGGCCTCGATGCGGCAGTGCAAGGCCTGCCTCTCCTGCTCGGCATCGAAGCCCTCGGTGGATCGCGGCACGTAGTGTGGCTGCAAGTCCTCGGCGATGCGACCATCCCGGTCTCCCACCACGAAGCAGGTGGACAGGTGGAGCAAGGCAGCGTGGTCGCACGAGCGGATGAAGTCCAGGATGTGAACGGTCGCATCGACGTTGATCGCCAGCGCGTTGCGCAGATCTGGGTTGAAATTGGTGAGGCCCGAGCTGTTGACGATCACATCGAGCTTGGGCCGCAGCCTCTCGAGCGTCCCGGGGTCCAGGCCCAGGCCGGGTCGCGAGATGTCACCTTCGACGACCTCGACGCGCTCGCCCATGAACTTCGGGAGCTCGTCTCCGTAGCGCTGGTGCAGACCGTGGAAGACCGGGTTCTCCTCCACCATTCTCTCGAAGCGCCGGCGGGCCGATGTCGTGCGCTGTGGCCGGATGAGCAGGTGGATCTTGCCGATCTCGGGAAGGTCGTTCAGAACCTGGGCGAGCCACACCTTGCCAATGAATCCAGTGACTCCAATCAGGAGAATGTGCTTCCCGGCGAGTGACTCGCGCACCGAAAGACGCTCGACCCTCCGCGCCCGATCGAAGAGAACGACGGGGCGCCGCTTCCTGCTGGCCGGCAGCTCGACAGTCAAGACGGCGCGTCGCAGCGTCTCCCGGCTCAGGCCTAGATCGGCGCTCAGCCGCTCCAGAGACACCCGGCCGTGGGGATCGCGGCTCGCGAGACCGGCAATGCCGCCACGCGAGTGGACGACCGGCTCGAGGAGCCGTCCGGTGGCGTAGCCGTCCCGGAACTCCAACCGGTTGGCGATGAAGCGCTCGACGCCGAGGTGCTTCGCCAGAGGGCGGACGATCTGCTCGAGCCCCTGGCTGACGAGCACCACCGAACCTTCCCGGGCCACGGTTTCCTGAAGGCTTTCGAGTCCCGTCCTCTTCAACCGCGGCCTGAGAAACACCTCGAAGTACTCCTCGCCGAGGATGTCGAGCCGATCGCGGCTCATGCCGCGGGTCACCAGGTGCAGGATGCGGCTCGAGAGAACCGGCGAGGTCGCGTACAGGAAAACGCGCAGGAGCGACATGCCGTGGAGCACGGCCACGCGCTTCCAGCGCTCCGAGTAGCGATGGGCGTTGCGGGCGAAGAAGGCGAGCGGTCGCACGGCACCGAGATCGAGGAGGCTGTCCTCGACACGCCAGATCGTCTCCTCGGTGGACGGCGTCACCTTCAACATTGGAGCTTCTTCTCCAGACGGGTTCCTCATGGGTGCAGGTCCGTTCTCGACTCCCCCCGAGCCGGCCTCGAGAACACTCCTGATCGGGGAACGGTGACGCTAGCATGTCCCCACACCGCGCGCAAGGGGCCCCGGCGCGGGAGGGGGCGCCGCCAGCTTCAAGCGGCACCTTCGCTCCGCTCACCGTTGCGGCGCGGCACCGCAGCACCGCCCTGTCTGGGCTCGCTTTCGCGCGTTCCTTCAAGGGGTTAACGCCGCAGGTCCGACACGGTCGCGGGCTCGGCCGACACCTCGCTTCACGCGCGGCTTCCCATTCGTGGGGTCGCGACCAGCCGGTGGACCAGACTCTGTCGGGATGCCGCTATCGAGGTTCCCCGAGGCCGAGCAAGCGCTCGTCGAACTTGAAGCGCAGGGTGACGTAGCCGGCGCCGCCGGAGCGCACCTGGGAGGGGAGATCCGCATCGACGAATCCGGCGAAGTTGTAGCCGGCGACGGCCCAGACGTCGCGAAGGACGCGATAACCGAGCTCGGCACCGCAGGACCAGTCGTCACCCGAGTCGTTGCGGGCTCGGTGCCGGATGCCGGCCGAGAGATCGAAGCGCCCGAGATCGTAGATCAGGCGCATGTGGGAGAGGGTGGTTCGGGCGGAGGCCTCGGCGCCGTCCGCGCTCGCGTGTGACAGGCGTGCGGCGAAGCCGCCAACCAACGTGTAGCGTGCGGCGAGGTCGCAGCTTCCCTCGAGCGACAGAACCGTTCGCGAGGACGACAGGTCCGGGTACACGGTCGGCGTCGGGTTGGACAGTGAGCGCACGCTCGCGAGCCACTGCAGGCGGTCGCCCCGCACGGGACGGTAGGCCCACGCGAGGAGCAGGTCGTGACTGTTGCGCGGCCGGCCCGCGAGCGTCGTGCGGCGCCAGTGCTGGCGGCCGAGGAACGTCCAGGCCGGGCCGAACTTCAGCGCCGAGCTCAAGTGGACCCCGTGCTCGCGAAGCGTTCCGCCGGAGTGTCCCTCGTACTGCATCGCGACGAGCCGGCGCGGGCGGCGGCACTCCGCGCCCCCCGCGCGCGCCGCAGCGAAGGACG
>JBHHXQ010000065.1:0-12118 GCA_046757105.1 Candidatus Krumholzibacteriia bacterium | reverse complement strand
TCGAGCTCGGGATCGGCGCCACGGCGCTCCTCATGCGCCGTCAGACGGAACGCCTGGGGATGAAGGAGCGCCGCTTCTACTGGATAGTCCTCGCGGCGTTCGTGCCAGCGGCACTCAACTCGACGAGCGTGCACAACGACGTGCGTGCAGGCTCGGTCGGCATCGTTCTGTACCTGGCACTCGTGCTGGTGGCCTGGGGCATGATGTCACGGACGAGCTGGCTGACCGGAGCTGCGGTGGCTCTGGCGGCGCTCGTCAAGCTCGCGCCGGCCGTGGCCGTTCTGTACGTTGCACGGCGCGGCGCCCGGCGCGCGGCGCTCCTCGCGGCCGTGTTGCTCGTCGTTTCGATGCTTCCTGCGCTGCTGCACTGGGGATGGGGGATCGTTCCCGACTATCTGCAGAGCGCGCTCCTGCCGAGCCTCGGCGCCGAGCACCCGCGTCCCATGAACCAGAGCCTCGACGCCATGCTCTCTCGCTTGTTCATCCCGAGCCCACTCGTTCGCTCCCCCTTCGATCTGCCGTGGCTCAAGCACGCGCTCAGCGCGTCGCTCTCGATCGTCATCCTGGTTCTCACGCTCGGCACGCTGCGGGCGCGACGGCGACATGTGGCGCTGCTCCCCGTGGAGCTGGGCCTGGTGATCCTGGCGGTTCTCATCCTGATGAAGCTCACATGGGTGCACACGCTCGCGGCGATGCTCTTCGTGTGGCCGTTCCTGATGCTCGCGATCCTGCGCGCGGCCGAGCGCAGCGCCGCGTGGGCGGTGCGTGCGGGAGTCTGGGCCTGCATCGGCTTCTTCCTCTCCTCGGCGCACGTTCCCATCTTGTGGCAGGGGCTCCGTCACGGCCCGTGGGTCCTCGTCATCAGCGTCCACCTCCTGGGTCTTCTCATCCTCTGGGCCGTGTCGCGCCAGGTTCTCCGGCACCAGGCGGATTTCCTGTCCTGACCGGCACGGCCTGGCGGCCGCCAGCGCCCGGTGACGAAACCGAACACGCCTCGAGAGCCCGGCTTCGCGGCGCCGGTCCGCGTGGCGCCGGGGTCCCCTTTCGAGCGGCTCGAGCCGGTGCTATGCTCGCAGCACAGACTCCCCCGCGCCCGACACCGGATGGATTGCCGAACGAGCAGGTGACCATCATGAAGCGTCGGATCCCCTCCATGGCCCTCAGCATGACGAGCACCGTGCTGCTGCCTTCATGGACCTCCGCGACCGAGATCCGCCAGCTCACGTTCTGCTGCCCGCCCTACAACTTCGGAATCGAGCAGCCGGCCTGGTCGCCCGACGGCCGGCTGATGGTGTTCGTCGGCTCGAATGCCTACCCGCCGTACTACGAGTACTGGCAGTACGTCGCCGTCTTCGCCCTGGATGGTGGAGGTGTTCCGGATTGGCTTTATGCGGCAAGCCCCGCCAGCGATCCAGCATGGTCGCCCGACGGAACCGAGCTGGCCTTCTCGATCGAGGACGGTTACTGGTTCGGCATCTGGGTCATTTCTCAGGGTGAAGAGCGGCAGCTCACGTTCGAACGGGGACACAAGCAACCGGCCTGGTCATCGGATGGAGGCTTGATCGCCTACGCCACGTACTCGAACGAGATCTGGCTGGTGCCGTCGAGCGGCGGGCCGTCCGCTCGGCTCACGCTGGGCACGTCCCCGAGCTTCTCACCCGACGGGCGTGCAATGGTCTTCGCCCGGGACGGCCACCTGTGGATCCTGGAGTTCCAGGACCGCTCAGAGCACTGGCTCACGACCGGCCCGGGGTACGACCGCAGCCCGGCCTGGTCAACGGACGGACGCTGGATCGCATTCGCTTCAGCTCGCCACGGCACCACGGACATCTGGGTGATCGCACCGGTGGGCGGCACCGCCGTACGGGTCACGACGGGTGGTGCCTGGGACCGCGATCCGACCTGGTCGCCCCAGAGCGACGCCATCGCCTTCTGCTCGGAGCGCAGCGGCGACCCCAACATCTGGGTGGCCGAAGACCTCCCGGACCTCACCATCGGCGTCGAGGAGACTTCGTGGAGCGCGATCAAGCAGATCTATCGATGAGCCGGTCCACACCGCCCTCGAAGACAGGTCGGTCCGCCAGCGGAACGATTCGCAGAGGACGAAGCATGCGCGACACGCTGGGTGACGTGATCAAGATCGCCGCATTGGCGGCTCTCGTGCTCGGGACAACTTCAGGCATGTCGTCCGTCCTGGAGGCCGTCGCCTGCTCCGGCTGCACGCTCGGCATCTACGACGACATCGCGATGACCCGGCGCTCCGGGCGGATGAACGGAATCGTGAAGGATCTCTACGCCGGCATCCGGTACGACCCGGAGAGCGAGCACGACGGCATGCAGGGGGTCGAGTTCAGCGTCTCGGGCCTGCAGCCTTTCGTCTACGCCGTCGAACAATGGGGCCCTCTGCCGTACCCCTGGGGGGACATTGCCGCTCCAGAGGACACGACGAACGGAACTGGCGGGATGGCGATGGCCTGGTGTTCTTGCCTGATCGGCGACAAAGCCTTGGTCAAGATCACGCTCATTGCGCTCGCACCCGACGACCATGTGCTGCGCGTGCTCCGGAAGTTCCCACCCACGCTCCCGGACTTCCCGTTCCCGCTCTTCCGCCAGTGCGACGCCCCGACGTTCACACCGACGCCCGTGACGGGACTGTCCTACACGCCCGACCCGACGATCGCCGTGGACGGTCGGACCTGGTCGAGTGTGAAGTCGCTGTACCGGTGAGGCGGTGCGGGCGGCGGCCGGTCGTGGAGCACTCGCCCTACAGCGGCGGGAGACGGCGAGCCGGCGATGGCGGGTCCACCGGCGCACCTGCTCTGCGAGGGCTCCCGAGGACCACCCTCTCCACGTTCGCTGTCCTGGAGACTCGGGAAGACGCCGGCTCAGCCTGCGGTCTCGAGGTCCGCAGCGGGATCGGCGGCGGCCACCGGCGCCGGGACCGCCAGCTTCAGCTCTCGCGTGGTCTGGATGATGTTGTAGCGCCGGCAGAGCTTCTGGAAGGTCTCGATGCCGCGCAGCTCGCGCGCGCCAAGCGTGTAGTGCAGGTTCTCGCGCAGGTACCGCCGCAGAGAGTCCGCATCTTGTCCCTCGACCCCCGCCGCCTCGCGTGCGATGTCGTCGAGGCCCGCGAGACCCTCCTGCATGGCCGCCTTCAGCCAACCGGTGACGCGCTCGCGGTCGACGCCCTCACGCATCGTCCAGGTCGCGTAGACGAACGGGAGGTTCGTGAGTTCCTTCCAGCCCTCGCCGAGGTCCCACACGAAAGGCGCGCCCGAGTCGGTGAACGCGCGGTCGCCGATGAGCAGAGCCGCCTCGTGGGCGCGCAGCATCTCGCGCAGGTCGGCGCGGTAGGTGTGGAGGTCGGGTGTCACGCCGAAGCGCTCCGAGAGAAGGATGCGCAGGAGTGCGACCGAGGTGCGTGAGCCGGAATCGACGGCAACGCTGCCGAGCTTCTCCGGGTGGAGGCGGCTGTACAGCTTCACCGTGCGCACCGGTCCATCGGAGGCGATGCAGATGCCGGGGACGATCGAGTCGCCGACACCGCGCAGGTACTCCACGATCGGGAGCAGGCCGACGTCGACCTCACCCAGGCGCAGCTTGTCCGCCAGCATGCCCGGGGTGTCGAAGCTCAGGGTGTACTCGGAGTTCCCCTGGAGACCGTAGACGAGAGGGCGGGTGTTCAGGAAGGACACCGCTCCGATCCGAATCGCCGACATCCGAACGCCTCCTCACAGCGCCCTACCCGGACACCCAGATGCCCGGCCGGGCGGCACACGGCCGCCCCGACGCGACCCGGTGCTGCGCGTGTCCAGATCGACACGCCTGCCTGGAACGATGCAAGCTCCAGGCCGTTCTCCCAGTGCCGGCCGACCCCGGCATCACCTTCATCCGCCTGGCTCATCCGAGGAAGAAGCGATCCGCGACGGCGAAGGCCAAGAGAAGCACACCCACGATACTGTTCACATTGAAAAAAGCAACTTGGATGTGACGCAGATTCCCGGCGCTGACGAGCAAGTGCTGCGCGACGACCAGGAGCGCGACGAGGCCGAGGCCAAGCGCGTAGAGCCAGCCGAAGCCGTAGGCGAAGCCGACGGCGGCGAAAACGCCGAGCATTGCGACGTGGAAGAGCCGGGCGAGCCGCAGTGCACCGGTTGTTCCGAAGCGCGCCGGCAGCGAGTACAGGCCCCGGCGCCGGTCGAAATCGACATCCTGACAGGCATAGATGGTGTCGAAGCCGGCGACCCACAGGACGACGCCTGCGCCCAGCAGGAGCGGCAGCGTGTCCAGACGCCCGCGCGCCGCGATCCACGCCCCGAGCGGCGCGAGGCCCAGACCGATCCCGAGCCACAGATGCGACGCCCACGTGAAACGCTTCGCCCACGAGTACGACCAGATCACGGTGAGGGCGAGCGGGGAGAGCCGGAAGGCCAGCGCGTTGAGCCGCCAGGCGGCCAGGACGAACACGGCCGCCGCGAGGAGCGTGAAGATCCAGGCATCGCGCAACCGGGCCGTGCCGCGCGGCAGGTGCCGCATCGCGGTGCGCGGGTTCTCGGCGTCGACGTGCCGGTCGGCGATGCGGTTCATCATCATGGCGCTGCTGCGCGCGCCGACCATCGCGGCCAGCACCCAGAGGAAGACGTGCAGCTCGGGGAGGCCGTCCGAAGCCAGGAAGAGCGACAGGAGAGCAAACGGCAGCGCGAACACCGTGTGCTCGAACTTGATCATGTCGAGGAGATCTCTGAGGCGACCCATCGCGGCTCCCGAGGACCGCTGCCGCGCCGCAGACGCGGGCGCGCGTGGATGCGTGCGACCCGAGCTCAGGGCTCGGCGGTCTCTTCCGGCTTGGGCGCCGGGATCTTCGGCGCCGGGGGACGGAGCTCTGCGGCGTGCTCGCGCCAGCGGCGGTGCACGCGCACGTCCACGCCCATGTGATCGAGGATGCGCTGCACGACGCTGTCGGCCAGCTCGACCAGATCCTTCGGCCGCGTGTAGAAACCCGGCGAGGCGGGCATGATGACCGCGCCGGCACGCCGGAGCGCCAGCATGTTCTGTAGATGGATCTCGGAGAGCGGCGACTCGCGCACCGCCAGCACCAGTGGCCGGCTCTCCTTCAGGAACACGTCGGCCGCGCGCGAGAGCAGATCGGTCGACACGCCCGTCGCGATGCGTCCCAGGAGCCCCGAGCTGCACGGCACGACAGCCATCGCGTCGTACACCTGCGAGCCGCTCGAGAACGGCGCGTACAGATCCATGCGGTCCCAGAGACGCAAGCGCGCGCCCGCGGCGGCGAGCTGCTCGACGAACTTCGCGAAGTCCTTCCCGGTCTCCTGCCGGAAGATCTCGCTGCCGATCTTCGAGCCCATCACGTCGACTTGATGTGGCGTGCGCGCCAGAGCCACGAGCATGCGCTCCGCGTAGAGGGCACCGCTCGCACCCGACACCCCGAGAACCAATCGCAACCCGTCCATCTCCCCGTCCAATCGCGCTGGCCAGCCACACCTCTGCAGCACACCGGATCCTAGAGGCCCTTGCGAGCGCTGTCCACCCGGCCACGTCGACGGCACCGGCGGCCCGACCGGCCACCGCACGCCCGCGCCCGGCCGCGCCGCTCGCCCACACGAGCGGTGGAGAGGGTGGCGATTCCGAGGGACATCTCCCGGCGGCGGATCTCCGTGAAGCCGGTGTCGGCCAGAAGCGCCTCGAACTCGCGCCGGGTGACGAAGCGGCTCACCGACTGCGGCAGGTAGCTGTAGGCGTCGGGGTCGCGCGACACGAGTCGCCCGACACGCGGCAGCACTTGTGTGAAATAGATGCGGAAGGGAAGCTCGCGCCAGCTCGACTCACTGCGGAAGAACTCGAGAACGGCCACCTGTCCGCCCGGACGCGTCACACGATGCATCTCGGCCAGGCCGAAGTCGAGCCGCTCGAAGTTGCGAACGCCGAAGGCGACCGTGATCGCATCGAAGGTCGCATCGGCGAACGGCAGGCGGAGCGCGTCGCAAGCCGCCGGTGCCGCAGCACGCTGCAATCCCTTGGGCCCGCCGCACATCAGCATCTCGTAGCAGAAATCGCCGGCACAGACGAGTGCACCGGGGCCCCGTGCGGCGATCTCCAGCGCCAGGTCACCGGTTCCGGCACACAGGTCGAGGATGCGTCGCGCGCCGGGATCCAATGCCTCCACCAGCCGGCGACGCCACGCACGGTCACGTCCCGCGGACAGCAGGTGGTTGAGGAGGTCGTAGGTCGAGGCGATACGCGCGAACAGGTCGCGCACACGAGGCGCCGGGGCACCCTGCAGGCGCGAATCCACCTCGGCACCCGGGCTGCCATCGCCAGGATCGCTCTCGTGCGCCTCGCCGTCGGCGTTGCGAGCTTCGGAGCGCGTGTCTCGCGGGAGTTTGCGTCCCACCCTGCTCATTCGAGCTTCCCTGGATGCCGCGGCGGGCCCGAGATCGGTGACGCTGCGGTCGTGCGGGTCATCTTCCGGGGCCGGGGAGCGGGATGCCCAGGCGCGACCAGATCTCGTCCACGCGCTGCTTGACCTCCGGGGTCATCTCGATCGTCTCGGGCCAGTCGCGCTGGTAGCCTTCCTCGCGCCACTTGGCGGTGGCGTCCATGCCCATCTTGGAGCCGACGAGCGGGCGCGACGAAGCATGGTCGAGCTGATCCACGGGACCGTCCGTGAAGACGACGTCGCGACGCGCGTCGATGTTGTTCGAGACACGCCACACCACCTCGCCCAGATTCTGCACGTCCACGTCGTGATCGACCACGATGATGCACTTGCAGAAGGACATCTGCCCCAGCCCCCAGAGCGCGTGCATCACCTTGGCCGCGTGCCCCGGGAAACGCTTCTTGATCGACACGATCGCCAGGTTGTGGAAGCAGGCCTCGACCGGCAGCTTCATGTCCACGATCTCCGGCAGCGCCATGCGGATGGCGGGCAGGAACAAACGCTCGGTCGCCCAGCCGAGCCAGCCGTCCTCCTGCGGCGGCCGCCCGACGATCGTCGTCTGGTAGACGGGATCCGCGCGCTGCGTCACCGCCGTCAGGTGGAACACGGGGAAGTCGGTGATCGGCGTGTAGTAGCCCGTGTGGTCCCCGAACGGCCCTTCGGGTTGCAGCTCACCCGGTTTCACGTAGCCCTCGAGCACGATCTCCGCCTGCGCCGGAACCTCGAGATCGATCGTCCGGCAGCGGACCATCTCGATGCCGCGTCCCTGCAGGAAGCCGGCGAAGACGATCTCGTCGAGATCCTCCGGCAGCGGCGCCGTGGCCGCGTACGGCAGCACGGGCGGCCCGCCGATGGCCACGGCCACCTCCAGCGTCTCGCCGAGCTCCTGGGCCACGCGGTAGTGCTGGGCGCCGACCTTGTGCACCTGCCAGTGCATGCCCGTCGTGCGGTCGTCGTACTGCTGCATGCGATAGACACCGACGTTGCGCGTTCCCGAGCCCGGGTGGCGCGTGATGACGGCTCCCAAGGTGATGAACGCGCCACCGTCCTGCGGCCAGCAGGTGAGCAGCGGAAGATGCGCGAGCGAGGCCGGCTCGACCACCTCGTCCTGGCACGGAGCGCTCTTCACGGTGCGCGGCAGGATGCCGGCGATCTTCTTGAGCCGCGGCAGCATGCGCAGCTTGTCCTGGAACGTCTTCGGCGGTGCCGTCTTGATCAGATCCTCGATGCGCGCGACCACCTCGTCGATGTGCTCGGCGCCCAGAGCCCACGCCGTGCGTTGCTCCGAGCCGTAGACGTTGATGGCCACCGGCATCGAGTAGCCGCGCACGTTCTCGAAGAGCAACGCCGGCCCGCCACCCTTCGTCGTGCGATCGGTGATCTCGCTGATCTCGAGTGAGGCGTCGACCGGCTCCCGGATGCGCACCAGCTCACCGCGCTCATCGAGGAACGCGAGGAACTCTCGCAGGTTCTGGAAGCGCGGTGGCATGCTCTCCTCGTGGCCTGAGGGCCGTGGGAGGGGGTTCCGGGACCACTGCTGCCCGAGGGCTCCCCTTTATAGCAGAGTGCCGCCGGGTGCGCCAATCCGGCCCTGGCACCGATCCCGATCGGTCGCCCGGAACATGCCTGCCTGTTCCGCCCTCGACAAACCCCAGAGCTCGCAGGAATCGCCGCCCTACAGGCTCCTGGGCGACGCGGGCCGCCCCGTGGACAGGAAACTTCCCCGTCATTTCGCCGTTCCGTCCTGGACAGGGCCACTCGACCGGGAATATCCGGGACGCCCGTCGTGGTTCCAGAGGAAACAGAGATTGCGCGCCGAGCCTGCCCCCGGGTGGCCAAGCTCCAATACGCCTCGCCCGACGGATTCAACCCGAGTCGAGACATTGCGATTTGGCGACATCGCCGCGGCCCGAGCTGTCATCGCCAAGGAGGAAGCATGCCCAGGATTCTCGTGATCGATGAGGACGAAGAACTGCGGACGAGGTACCGGCACGAGTTCGAAGTTGCTGGACACGAAGTGGTGACCGTGGGCGGAGCGCGGGCCCTGCAGGCGATGCGCGAATCGAATCCCGCTCTCGTCGTCATGGAGACCGAGCTCGAAACCGCGAATGGACTCGATCTGATGCGAGAGATGCTGACGAGTCGGCCCTCGCTCCCGGTCATCCTCAACACGAGGGACTGGGGCTACCGGGACGATTTCTCATCTTGGCTGGCGGAGGCCTGCCTGTTGAAGAGCAGCGACACCACAGAGCTGGGGCGCAAGGTACACGAGGTTCTGGAGAGGTGCGGCACCGGGCTACCCGAAACGCGCCAGGCAACGGCTGAGCGGATCGCGCCGCGACCGGATGTCAGCGGAACAGATCGACGCTCGCGAGATCCACGATTGGCGGTTCGCCCGTGATCCCGGGCATCACGGCCGTGGGGCGGGGTTGCGGGAACACGGCGCTCCCCTTCACAGCGGAGTGCTGCCAGGTGCGCCAATCCCACATCCTCGGCACCGGTCGGCGTGGGTGGGAGGAGTCCTGCTGCAGGTCGACAGTGCCCTCGAGGGTTGGCGGGTCGATGCGCAGCCCGGTGCCACCACACGCCTCACCCAAATGACACCAGGGTGGACACAGCCGGCACGTGAGGGACGACGGGCCCCTTGCTAGTTGTACAGGCTCTTCAGCGTGCTCCAGGTCGTCTGCTCGACGGCGACCGTGCACGGATCCCCGGTTCCGTTGATGAGGGCCTCGCCTCCAACCACGCAGATCTTCGTGAAGATCGGCGCGTCGCACACCGTCAAGAGCACGCAACAGAGGTCTGGGCAGCCGAACACCTGCAGCGGTAGCACCGACAGGAGCCGATCATTGACGGCCGAAACACGAATGACGATCACGGTGTACAGGTTGACGCTCGGTGTGGATTGGCAAGAGGGGAATGCGATGTTCGTTCCGAAGCCAAGAAGATCTCCGAACGCAATGCTGGATTCCGGGTTCGCGGTCGGGAAGAAGAACCAGCCCGAGGGCGCTCCTTCCACACGGAACTCCGCCCCCGTGATGCCACCCGTCGCGATGCCCAAGGGCGCCGCGTTCACGTAGCACGTGTCCGGAATGCCGATCGGAAGATCGAGGGCGCACGTCGACGACGAAAGATCTCCCAAAGATGCCGATCGTCTGAGCGGATGCGGAGCCGATGCCGAGCGCCAGAAGCGCCATGAGCCATACACCGAGACGCAGTCCCATTGCTGGCTCCAATCGTTGTCCGGCACAACGACCTTGCTGTCCCCCTTGCAGCCCACGCAGCGTGCGTTCAAGACTGTGGGCCCGGCTCGCGTCGAAAGCGAGAGTGTAGCCCCTTCTGCACCGATGCTCAACTGTCGCACGCGTTCCCCTGGGCGGGTGCTGAATCGGAAACACGTTTCTCGGGGTTCACGTCATGCGACGGCGGGAGGATGGTTCCTTGCAATCTTCCAGAGCACCCATCAAGCTCGTCGATCGACGAACGGATTCGTCACCGCAAGATCAGGAAACCTCGAGAAGTCGCGGTCACCCGTCACGAGCTCGGTGACCCCGTGTTCGAGACACAGAACCGCGATGTGGGCGTCATGGACGAGGTTCCCGGACACACCCGACTCGTCGAGAACCTTCGTCATGACTTCTGCGTGAGCAGCAGTCTCTCCGAGAAGCACGAGGGTGGGGGAACTCAGGATTCGCTGCAGGTCCTTCAGTGCGAAACCCAACGGCACGGGTGGATGGTACACCCTGGGGTGTGTCACCACCCTCAGAAACTCGTAAACACAGGGCCACGGGATGGCCCATGGAAGCGTTCCCTCACTCAACTCGGCCAGGACGCGACGTGCCACCTCGTGGTGAGGGCTTGAGCGAATCTCCGAGAAGACGAGAACGTTGGTGTCGACGGCTCGCACTGGTCAGCGTCCGTTCATCAGGTCGAAGAGCTTGTCGCGGTCCACGATGTCGACACCCGGCTGGGTCTCGGCATCCCAGCCCTCGAGCTCGAGCTTGAACCGGTTCCGACGCGGAGAGGTGAGGGCCTGGCGCAACAGGTCGTTGACCAACCGCGCGAGCGTCGTGCCGTGCGTCGCGGCCGCTTGCTTGAGGCGCTTGAGCAGATCGTCGTCGATGGTCAGTGTGGTCCTCGCCATGCATAAAAGTGTAGGAGTCATGCACCAAGATGTCAAGCTGGCGCTCTCAGCCGTCCTCAGACGGGCGCAGTCGGTCGCGAGGCCATGCCCGGGGCGCAGCCCCGAGGCGGGGGCCCTGAGGCGACGCATGCGCCGTCCGGTGGGAGCACCCGTTCTTTCATGCTATCCTTGAAGCTCAGTGGGGGCGCGTGATCACCCGCGGCCGTGAGCGTCGCGATCATTGATTGCGTGAAAAACCCCATGAGCAGCTGGATCGATCCCTTCCTGGAAGCCCTTGCCGACCATGGCGCCGGCGCCTTGATCCTCATCCCCGGCGAGCGCCCGACCCTACGCCATGGAAGCGCGGAGAAGACCATCTCACGCCAGACGGTGGCCACACCGCATCTGACCGCGCTCCTCCTCGAGGCCGGCGGCCCGGAGCTGTGCGAGGAGATCGAGTCGCGCGGCGCGGCCACCTGGACCGTCGAGCGCTTCGGCAAGCGTTTCCGGTTCAACGCCTCGCTGGAATCCGACGACCTGCGCATCGTGGTGACGCCGGAGAACGTCGGAGCGGGCCCGGACGGCGGCGGCCCGGACGCCCATCTTCCGGTGATCTCGAACCGCGGGCCACGCGAGATCGAACCGGTGGAATCCCACCCCCCGGCGCGCCACGAGGATTCGCAGGGTGCAGCCTCCATTCCGGCGACCCTCGAACCACCGAGCGATGGCGCCTCGGGGTCCTGCCAGCACGACGAGGTGCTCGAGGAGATGCATGCGCTCCTCATCACCACCCACCGACTGCGTGCGAGCGACCTGCACCTCACCAGCAAAATGCCCCCCATGGTGCGCAAGGACGGCGCCATGCAGCCCCTCGACGGCCAGCCGCGCTTCTCGGCCGCCCACGTGCGCGAACTGCTCATGTCGATCACACCGCCCCGCCAGGTGGAAGAGCTGAAACGCATGTGGGACAGCGACTTCGGGATCGAGATCCGGAACGTCTCCCGGTTCCGCGTGAACATCTTCAACGATCGCGTGGGCTTGTGTGGCGTCTTCCGCGTCGTCCCGACGCGGACCCCGACGTGCGAGGAGCTCGGCCTGCCGCCCACGCTCATCGACACGACCCAGCTCAGCAAGGGAATCGTTCTCGTCACCGGCCCCACGGGATCGGGAAAATCGACGACGCTGTCGGCGCTGCTCGACCACGCCAACAGCACGCGTCACGACCACATCATCACCATCGAAGACCCGATCGAGTTCGTGCACGACAGCCGCAGCTGTCTCGTCAACCAGCGCGAGGTCGGCACGCATGCGCAGAGCTTCAAGCGCGCCCTGCGCGAGGCGTTGCGCGAGGATCCGGACATCGTCCTCGTCGGCGAGATGCGCGACCTCGAGACCGTCCACATTGCGCTCGAGACGGCCGAAACGGGCCATCTCGTGTACGCGACCCTGCACACGACCTCGGCCCCCGCCACCATCGACAGGCTGATCGACCAGTTCCCCCCCGAGCAGCAGGCGCAGATCCGCGTCATGCTGGCGGA
>JBHHXQ010000064.1:0-12133 GCA_046757105.1 Candidatus Krumholzibacteriia bacterium | reverse complement strand
TCGTCGTGCGCCTCCACGCGATCGGGCAGCGCGCCGCAACCGTCTGGACTCCGCCGGCGCAGCCGGGACCACACCGATTGCCAGACCGCGGCGCTCGACAAGGCGGTTCGGTGCACCCTCCCCGGGGCGTCAGCCCCGGAGCACCGCCCCTCCGTCGAGCCGGAAACCGGCCGCCAGCCTCACGGCTTCGCGATACTCACGCGCCTCGAGTCGGCGATGGAGCGGAGGATGTTCCTGTGCACGGTAGCATGGGCGGTACTGGTCCATTAGGTTGAGATAGGTGTGCGGCGAGATCTCGTCGCGGAGGAACTCCGCGATCCGACCGGTGCCGGCCAGGCCGCCGGGCAGCACCAGATGGCGGACGAGCAGGCCGCGCTGGGCGATGCCGTGCTCGTCGAGGGCGAGATCGCCGACCTGGGCGTGCATCTCCTTCACGACAGCCCGGTTGACCTCCACGTAGTCGGAAACACGCGAAGCACGGCGCGCCGTCTTCGAGTTGCCGTACTTCATGTCGGGCATGTAGATGTCGACGACGCCGTCCAGGAGCGCGAGCGCCTCGAGACTGTCGTAGCCTCCGGTGTTGTAGACGAGCGGCAGGCGGAGTCCGCTCTCCACTGCGATCACGACGGCCGCCAGGATCTGCGCCACCGCCTGGCTCGGGCTCACGAAGTTGATGTTGTGACACCCCAGCTCTTGCAGCTCGAGCATCATCCGGGCGAGCTCCGCAGGCTCCACCTCGCGGCCGATCCCCCTCTGGCTGATCTCCCAGTTCTGGCAGAACACGCAGCGCATGTTGCACCAGCTGAAGAAGATGGTCCCGGAGCCTCTCCAGCCGCTCAGCGGAGCTTCCTCTCCGTGGTGCGGTCCGAAGCTGTGGACGATGGCCCGCACGCCGGTGCGGCACACGGCTCCGCGAACCCCCTGCAGGCGATCGACACGGCAGTCCCGGGCGCACAGGTCGCAGCTCCGCAGATGCTCGTGGGCGCATTCGGCTCGCCGGCGCAGCTCGCCGCTCCGCATCAACGCCAGATACGCAGGTTCGAAGCGCGCGCCCATGACCACCCCGGAGTGTTCGGAAACGACAGCCCCTCGAGAGCATACCTCCGCCCCGGAATCCGTCGCATCAGAATCGGATGACGCACACCTAGAAGACCATCTCCATCCGCAAGCCCCGCGCGTCGTGCTGCACGCGCTGGGGAAGGCACTCGGCTGCGCCGGCATGCATCCGGTTGGCGGTCCACGAGGCGGCGAACGCATCGAGGATGTCGTCCTGGGCAACCAGGCGCCGGGCGAGAGACGCACGAACGCGCCCGACGCAGCCGCGTCCGAAGTGCCTTTCGACGAGACGAGTCCGCTCGCGCTGACCCTGCGGCGTCTTCTTGCTGAAGCGCATGGGGCGGCGGTCGTTCCAGGCCCAGAAGCAGACCTCCGGGTGCACCTCCCGGACAAGTGCACGCAGACCGCAATCGGCGCCCAGCAGCTCGTCCACTTCGCGGACCTTGGCGTAGATGTTCCACGACTGCGCGCCCACCTTGCGGCCGTCGATTCTCGCGGTCACCCGGCTTGCGCCGGCGCGCGTTCGCGCCGCGAGCGCCGGCCGGATGGGCGCCGGAAAGACGCTCGTGCTGCGCGGCCTGCCGAGGATTCTGCGCGCCTCGACGTCGCACTCCCGGCGTCCTGCATCGGGCAAGCCAATGGGAATGTCGATGGCCACGGCAGCCAGCGCGGACCGCTGGCGTGCGATCTCGGCCATGTGAGTGAAGACGTGCGCTTCGATCGAGAGGCTGGCCGGATCCGTCACCAGACACAGCCAGCCGGCTCTGCAACCATCGATCCCGGCGACCATGCTCACGCTCGGGCCTTCCCCGCTCGGATCACGTCGGCTTCTCCAGAGCGCCCACCACGGCCCGTTCCGCGATGCACGTCGGATCACACCCGCGGCAGCGTGATGCCCTTCTGGTGCATGTACTTCCCGGAGCGGTCGGCGTAGGAGATCTCGCACTCCTCGTCGGACTCGAAGAACAGCACCTGGGCGAGGCCCTCGCCGCTGTAGATCTTGGCGGGCAGCGGTGTGGTGTTGGAGATCTCGAGCGTCAGCGTGCCTTCCCAGAGCGGCTCGAGCGGCGTGATGTTGCAGATGATGCCGCAGCGCGCGTAGCTGCTCTTGCCGATGCACAGCGCCAGCACGCCACGCGGAATCTTGAATCGCTCCATGCTGCGCGCCAGGGCGAAGGAGTTGGGCGGGATGATGCAGACATCGCCTTTGAAGTCCACGAACGAATCCTGCGCAAACTCCTTCGGATCCACGATGGAGCTGCGCACGTTCGTGAACACCTTGTACTCGTCGGCGACGCGCAGATCGTAGCCATACGACGAGACTCCGTAGGAAATGACTCCCTTCTCCTTGTGGTCGTAGTCCACGAAGGGATCGATCATCTTGTGCTCGATCGCCATGCGGCGAATCCAACGGTCGTTCTTGATGGCCACGATGCGCTCCCGAGTTGGTCTGGCGTACTGACGGACGAAGCCACGCAGTCTTCGATGCATCCCTCGGGGATCATCCGGAATGCGCACCGGAGACCGTCCAGGCCCATCGCTTCGAGGCGGGCTACTCATAGCGCAACAACACGCCGAGTTCAACACGGCGCCTGCCCGGGCACCAGAACGGGCGGCGGTCCTGTCCCGGCGGCGGCTCCTCGAGCCGATCTCGGAGCCCGGTGAGGCAAGCCACCCGCGGCCAGCCCGTGTCACGCCGTCGATCTCGGCGACGACCCGCGACGCGGATCTCAGCCTCGCCGACAAGGCTCCCGGGCGGGACCGGTAGAAACCCGCATAGGAGAGGAAGCATTCTAGGATCTGTGGAGAGGTTGTTTCGAAAACAGCCCTGTGGATCCAGCCGGCGTCCGGATCCAACGGCACGCCGGCGACCGGCACCGCGGGACGGACGATGAGGCGTGCGTTTTGGCCGCCGAACCGTACAGTATTGCTCACGAGCTGTCATCGCGGGGCCGGCCGTCCCCCGCACGAGTCGTGCTTCAGGAGCGCGGCCCTCAGGAAGAGGAGCTTCTCCCCTCGCCATCCACGGGTCGCGTTCTCGAGGCTGGCGACGCCTGGACTCGCAGCCGCAAGCGCGACGAGATTCCCCCGCGCCGGTTCCAAACCGACGAGATCGCTGGAGGTGCCGACATGAAGTCTCCGCTCGTTCGAATCGTCTTGCCCGTGCTTCTCCTGTGCTTCGCCGCCGCAGGAGGGTTGGCCGAGGAGCAGGACACGGAACCGGTCGAGCCGCTCGCCGAGAAGGTCGCGGCGCTCGAGGAGGAGTTCGAGGATGCTTCCTTCGCCGTCGACGCGTTGAAGAAGAAAGTGGACGATCTGCTTTGGTTCCAGCGCGTCGGCGACGTGGCGCACGTGGACAAGGTGTACTTCCCGACGGTCCCGAATCCTCGCGCGGAGGAGACCTACGGCATCGAGAACGAGCGCCACCCGTTCAAGATGTACGCGTACGTCTTCACACCCTCGGGTCTCGATCGGCGCGGGAAGCATCCCCTCCTCGTTTTTCCCCACGGCGGGGTCCACGGGGACTTCAACACCTACTACGTCCACATCATCCGGGAGCTGATGGAACAGGGCTACGTCGTGATCGCTCCCGAGTACCGCGGCTCCACCGGATACGGGCGCGAGTACTACGAGGCCATCGACTACGGCGGCTTGGAGGTGGACGACGTGGTGGCCGCCCGCGGCTGGGCTCTCGAGAACCTTCCCTTCCTGGACCGCCGCCGCGTCGGCATTCTCGGTTGGAGCCACGGCGGTCTCATCGCGCTGATGTCGGTGTTCGACCACCCGGACGAGTTCCAGGTCGCATACGCCGGCGTCCCCGTGTCCGATCTGGTCGCGCGCATGGGATACCAGACACAGTCCTACCGCGACCTCTACTCGGTGGATCATCATATCGGGAAGACGGCGCACGAAGACGTCGAGGAGTACCGCAGGCGTTCTCCGGCGTGGAACGCCCACAAGCTGCAGACTCCGCTCCTCATCCACACCAACACCAACGACCGGGACGTCCACGTGCTGGAGGTCGAGCACCTCATCAAGACGCTGAAGGCCGAGGGGAAGGATTTCGAGTACAAGATCTACGAGGACTCGCCCGGCGGCCACAGCTTCAATCGTCTGGACACCCGGCAGGCCCACGAGTCGCGGCGTGAGATCTACGCGTTCCTGGCCAGGTATCTGAAGAAGTAGGCAACCGACGAGTCGTTCCGGACGCCCAGGCTGCGGTGCAGTGCACGAAGGAGGGGTGTGCGGCGTTCACGCCGTGTGATCCGACCGCGGCGCGGACGTGAAGGTCGCCGAAGCCCCCGGGGCTCCGTCTACTTCTTCTCGGAGAACAGGATCACCAAGCGCCCGTCCTCGATGCGAGCCCGCTCGACGTCGCGGCGGTACAGGACGCGTGGAAGGTGGAAGCTTCGCCGATAGGCTCCCACGACAATCGTCATCTCGGCGCCGCGGTGGATGAGGTCGACTTCGTCCTTCTGCACCAGGGGCAGAACGAGCGTCAGCCGGAACTTCCCGTCGGGCTGCGCTTCCACCTCGAAGGTCTTGCCCGTATAGATGCAATCGCTCGGGTCCCGCTCCCCGTACAGACTCTGACCCATCTGCTGGAGATGCTCGAGGCCCATGACCTCGAGCGGGAAGTAAGGCGCCTCGAGAATCGGCAGCGGCGAGAAGGTCTCTTGAACGAGCTTCTGGTTGCTCTTCTGCGCCCTTCGCATCTGCGCGAAGTACCCACCCTCCACCTCGGGAGGCAGGAGGCGGTTCAGGATCACCGCGTCGACCGAGTAGCCGAAGAGGTGGAGATACGTCAACGTGCGCTGCGATTCCTTGATCACCACGGTTTCAGGGTTGAGGACGAGGCGCACCGAAGTGACCTCGGGATCCGTGAAGGAGGCGTGGATCGAATCGAGCTGTTTGAAGAGCTGCTCCGCCGCGTTGTAGGTGTCCTCCTGCGGCAAGGGAATGTTGCTCACCGTCTCCACCGCCGGGCGCAGCACTCGCGCGACCCGGCGTTGGATGGGGAAGAGCTTCTCCATCCACCAGCGGCCGACGTCGGGAAGAGAGAGGAAGCGAAGCGTTTCGCCGGTGGGAGCCGAGTCGATCACGATGAGTTCGTAGTTGCCGGAGTTGTAGTGCTGGTGCACCCACAGAAACCCGGCGGCCTCCTCCATCCCGGGGAGCACACTCATCTCCTCGGCGAAGACCTCGTCGACGCCCCGCCAGCGGAAGAGAGTGTGGACATACTCCTGAAGCTTGCCCCATTGCTTCTCGACGGAGTAGTAGATGTCGATCTCCTGGGCGTGGAGCGTCTCGGTGAGCGGCACGGGCTCGGGACCGACGGATTGGTCGAAGACGTCCCCCAGGCTGTGCGCAGCGTCGGTCGAGATGACCAGGGTGCGTGTGCCCCGTTCTGCGGCACGCAGCGCCGTCGCGGCTGCGACCGACGTCTTTCCGACGCCGCCCTTGCCGGTGAAGAGGAGGATTCTCGGCAACGCGAGCCGTCCCTTCGTCCATCCGAGTGCTCGGCGCTACTCGACCTCGACCTTGCGGGGCTTTCCTGCCGGCTTCCTCTCCTCTTCCTCCAGTCGCTCGATTCCGCTGTCGATCAGGCTCCTGATCGCCAGCAGCGCTTCACGGAGCGAGCCACGCGCGTGGCTGGAGAAACCATCGGGGACCACTCCGCGCATCTCGCGTGCGAAGGCGTCCGCCGCGCGCATCATGTGCTCCGCCCAGCGCGTGTCCGGCTCCCGAGTCTGCTTCTGGCTCTCCATGGTGACCAGCCTCCAGGGTTGCGGCCGACACCCTCAGGGGTGCATCCGAGAGCGCATCAACTCCATTGTATCTCATCACGTCCTCCGAGTGGCCCGTGTGTGCACCCGACTCGACGCGGCCGACTCGCCCGAGCCCGATTCCCCTTCGGAGCGCCGCCGGAGGCGCCTCCGAGACGGGCCAGTGCCGCGACCCGCCCACCCCCGACGATCGCTTCTGGCGACCCGGCGGATCCCATCCGCAAGCGGACACTTGAGGGTTGCGCGGGTCCCGGATACCCTCCCGGCAGAAGACCGCGGCGCGGTGGCATGCGGGATGTCCTCCATGAACGAAGAGAAGAGCTTCCACATGACCCCGGAGGAGTTCCGGCGTCACGGCCGAGCCGTGGTGGATTGGATCGCCGACTACTACGAGCGCATCGAGTCCTGCCCGGTGCTGTCGCGGGTCCAGCCCGGCGAGATCCGCGCCGAGCTGCCGCGCCAGCCTCCCGAGCGGGGCGAGCCGTTCGAAAACGTTCTCGCGGACGTGGAAAGGCTGATCCTTCCCGGCGTCACCCACTGGCAGTCGCCGAGCTTCTTCGCATACTTCCCGGCCAACGCCTCGGCCCCATCCGTTCTGGGCGAGCTGCTCTCGGCGGGTCTCGGGGTCCAGGGAATGCTGTGGGCCACGAGCCCGGCGTGCACGGAGCTGGAGACGCACGTCCTGGACTGGCTCGTGGACATGCTGGACCTACCCGAGAAGTTCAAGTCGACGGGAGCGGGTGGCGGTGTCATCCAGGATACGGCCTCGAGCGCTTCACTCTGCGCTCTGCTCGCGGCCCGCGAGCGCGCCACCGGAAACGCCAGCAACCTGCGCGGCTGCGACGGGCGGCTGGTCGCCTACGCCTCCTCGCACGCGCACTCTTCCATCGAGAAAGCCATGAAGATCGCCGGCCTGGGCGGGGAGAAGCTGCGATTGGTGAGCGTGGACGATCGTTTCGCCATGCGTCCGGGCGACCTGGCGCGGCGCATCGAGCAGGACCGGCAGGCCGGCCTGGTCCCCTGCTTCGTCTGCGCGACCGTCGGAACGACCTCGTCCAACGCCATCGATCCTCTCCTCGAGATCGGGGCGACGTGCCGCGAGCACGGCCTCTGGCTCCACGTGGATGCCGCCATGTCGGGCACGGCGGCGCTGTGCCCCGAGTTCCGGTCCATCCACGCCGGGCTGGAGCAGGCCGACAGCTACTGCTTCAACCCGCACAAGTGGATGTTCACCAACTTCGATTGCGATTGTTTCTACGTGGCCGATCGCAAGGTGTTGACCGACACGTTGAGCGTCCTGCCCGAGTACCTGCACAACCGGTCCACCGAGTCGGGTGCCGTCATCGACTACCGCGACTGGCACATCCCGTTGGGGCGCCGTTTCCGGGCGTTGAAACTGTGGTTCGTCATTCGACACTACGGAGTGGAAGGTCTGCGCCATCACGTCCGGCGGCACGTGGAGCTGGCGCAGGAGTTCGCGTCCTGGGTCGAGGCGGACGCGCGCTTCGAGCTGGCGGTGCCTCCGCCGTTGAACCTCGTCTGCTTCCGTCACCGCGGGGGCGACGAGTTCAACCAGCGACTGCTGGAGCACTTGAACCACAGCGGCGATCTCTACCTGACGCACACGCTCCTCTGCGACCGTTGGACACTGCGGTTGAGCGTCGGCCAGACGCACACCGAGCGCCGCCACGTCGAACGCGCCTGGCAGCGCATCCAGGAGACGGCGGCGGAGCTGGAGCGCGCTCAGATAGATTCGCGCCGGACCCAAGAGCACGCCACCCGCGGGCCCGGGATGCCGCAGAAACGCCGGGCCGGGGGGCTGGCCGAAGAATCCACGTAGCCATCTGATACGCTGCCCGGGTGCTTCCCGCCCCCGATCCAAGTGGCGATCTGTGAACGGCTTCCGGGAGGCGCCGCGCAGCCTGCAGCCGCTTCAGCTGCGCGTTTCAGGAGCGTTCAGGAGGTTCAGCTTCTTTCTGCCCCGGGGCCTGCCGGGCCCCCTTGTGGAGCTTCCGCGCGCGTGCTAGTCCAGACAGTGGACTCGTCTTGCGGGCGTGCCGGAGCGTCGGCGAGGCACGGCGCCATCTCCGCGCCCGGGGAGCACGCAAGCAGCAAACCGGGGGGCGCAGCATGTGCATCTCCAAACTGAACCCGCGTGACAGCGAAACCTACGAGGCCATCCGCAACGCCGAGGCGCAGCATCCGGAAGGAGTGACTCCGATCGCACTCGCCTTCCACCTCGGGAAGCCGGAGCACGGCATGCTGCAGCAGATGGAGGCGATCATCCGGGCGCATCCTGACAAGGTGAACTGTGCCTTGAGTGACCTGGAAGCGAAGCGTTTGGCGGCGCTGGCCAAGCAGATCGAGTACCGGCACCATGGCAGACTGCGCGAGGTCGCCGAGGAGATTGCCGACTCGTTCATGGACGGCGAGGGGCTGAAGAAGAGCGACGCCCAGAGGCTGCGGACCGCGCTCCACAAGGCGCTCTCCAACGACGTCGAGAAGAGGGTCGCAGAGCTGCGGCAGGCGCTTCCCGATGCGTGCAGGGGAAGTGCTCGCACGCCGGAGACCGTCACACGGCGCAGGTACCGCATCGTCCAGGATGCACGGCTCGTGTCGCTGGAGATCGTCAGGGGTTTGGGCTCGCTTCACCTCCTGTTCGCGCGACCCGCGTGGCTGGGGCCGGTCGGCTACTGGGAGTCGAACGCTTTCTGGCTCGCCCAGAGCGTGCTGCGATCCGCGACCGCCACCGGACTCATCTGCACCGACGACGGCCGATACCTCGCCAAGTGCACACCCGTGCGCTTGCTCCGGACACCGGAGCTGCGCGCCCAGGTCGAGCGCATCGTGCGCATCAGCAGCTGCATCCAGAAAATCTTCGAGCTTTTCTACGAGCCCGAACGCTCACCGCTGGACAAGAACTACGTGATGTCGCTGTACGCGAAGCCGTACGCCGGCCGGGTGGTTCGCTATTTGAACGAGGCGCGGAACGCCGTCCTGCAGGCCGTGAACGATCTGTTCGTGCCGTTCGACTTCGAGGAGTACCCGCTCATCGTGGGCTGCGAGCTGTTCCCCGACCACGACGAATGGATCCCGCCCGGCAGCGTCCCCGATCACGCTGTCGTCATGTCGGACGACGAGATCTGCTGCGAGTTCGAGGCGCTGCGCAGGATTGCCTACGATCTTCGCAAGAACACGCGCCTCGGACCGGCGGAGCAGTGGCCGACCGGACCCCCGCCTCCGGAATCCCGTCCGGGGAGCTCCGGGAAGGCGCGTTCGGTGAAAGCCAGCCCGCCCCGGAAGTCAGCACCGAGGAGGCGCCGGTCCCGCCGGAAGAGATGACCCGAAACCGCGGCCGGACGATCCCCAGGAGCTCGAGGTCGGAGCCGCGACCGAGCGTAGTCGCGGGCACGGCATGCTACGCTCCGGCCCGGACTCGGTGGGTCTGGTCATCGACGCGTGGGGCTACCAGTCGCCATGTGGGCCCGGCACTCGTCATGTGAGGAGCAGTGGAACTGAGCATCCCGAGCTTCTGTCTGATCGTCCTGATCGGCCCGGCGGGTTCCGGAAAGACCACCTTCGCCCGCAGGCACTTCAAACCCACCGAGATCCTGTCGTCCGATTCCTGCCGCGAATGGGTCAGCGACGACGAAAACAATCAAGCCGCGACCGCCGACGCTTTCGAGGTACTGCACCTCGTCACCACCAAGCGCCTGGCGCGGCGGAGGCTCACCGTCATCGACGCCACGAACGTCCAGAAGAAGGCCCGGCGCCCACTCCTGGAGCTGGCTCGCGAGCACCGATGCCCGTGCGTGGGCGTGGTGTTCGACCTGCCGGGAGAAGTCTGCCTCGAGCAGAACCTCGAGCGCCCCGACCGCAGTGTCGCGCCGGACGTCGTCCGCAAGCAGATCGGACAGCTTCGGGACTCACTGGCCGCACTGCCGGAGCGCGACATCCCGTCCCCAACGATGGAACGCGATGCACTGTCCGCACTCCGGGAAGAAGGCCTCCAGGAAGTGTACGTGTTCCGCTGCCTGCGCGAGCTGGACGGTGCAACGGTCGAACGTCGGCCCCGGGCTCCGTCCGTGTGATCCCCGCACCCCGACACGGTCCCCTCAAAGGGCGTGCTTCACCTCGACCCGCACGGCCGTGTCCGAAACGGGCAGCTCTTCCACCTCGATGCCCAGGAACTTCTTCAAGATCTCCTGGTTCGTCCTCGCGTGCAGGGACAGAGGCAACGTGACGAAGGCGCCACCGCCCGCGAGCGCCATGGGCAGCAGGATCTGGTCGGCCAGGTGCTCGCCGACGGGGACGCCTGCATCGAGATAGCGGTGCACTTGCTTCGCGACCCTCTCGGCCACGATCTCGGCGCGGACGCCCTTCTGTCCGAAGCCGGTGTAGACCTCGGTCACGTGCGCACACTCGACCTCCACGATCACAGCGTTGCCCGGGCCCTGGGATTCGACCTCCTCGACCCGAACGGAGTCGGGCTCCAGGTGGAGCTTCCGCCTCAGCACCCGGATCTCCCTCTCCGCGACGTGTCGTGGGAGATTGGCAATGACGGCTTTGCACCGGCACGCACGCACGTCGCCGCGTTCCAGAAGGTCGAGTCGGCACAATGTCTTCACCGGCTCGACCGTGAGGTGGATCCGGCCTCCACCTGCAGGGTAGAAGCCGTGGCGACCCAGCTTCGCTCGAACGCCGGGGCCGAATCGTCTGAGGAGCGGCAAGTACACCTTGGCCACGAAGTCGAACGGAGGGGCCTGGGGATTGTGTGTTCCGCCCTCCGCGATCAGCGACGATGGCCCGGATGCCGTCATGAGCGCGGGCAGCACCGTCTGCAACACCAGCGTGGCGCTCCCGGCCGTGCCCACGCGAAACGTGTAGTCTCCTGGCCTGACCACTCCGGGGTGGAAGATCAGCTCCTGGGCACCGATCTCGGCATGCTCGACCTCCGCCCGACCGACAGCGGCGGCCGCCATCACGGCCGCGAGGTGCTGATTCAATAGCCCCGGCCTCGTGCGCCGCGCCCGGATCCTCTCGATCCGGAACTCTCGCCCCGTCACCAGGGACAGAGCGAGCGCGCTCCGGAGGATCTGCCCGCCGCCCTCTCCAAACGAACCGTCGATCGTCAGCATGAATCGATTCCCGGCCAGGCTGCGCGCCGGAGAATCCTCCGGCTCTTCGGTGCAGTGCTGCGAACCCGAGGGCGGCACCCTACCACGATATCTCAATGGCCGCTCCAGCCGGGCACACGGGACCGTGCATCACGGGAAGCTCCCGCCTAGACCAGCGTCCAGACGGGGCACGTCGCTCGAGGCCGCACCAGGCCCCGAACTGTGCTGGCGTCCATTGGAACGGCAACGGGGTCGGCGGCGATCCTCCGGCGGCCGTGCCACGGTCCCTTCCGCTATAATCGACTCGGCCGGGGAGGAATCCCGGGCCGCCCTGTCGACCCCATCACGATTCTTCCGGAGGTGTGTCGATGTGGTCGACCATGCCCAATCGCAGCGCCCTCGCGCTGACCCTCTTGTTCGGCCTCGGTGCGGTGCTGGCGGCCACTCCCGAGTCCACGACGGCCCAGAAGGATGAATCACCTCGGTTCCCGGCACGCGTCACCGACATCGAGGGCCGGAGTATCGACATCCAGAGGCTCGCCCGGGATCGGAACCTGGTCGTGGTCACGCTGAAGGCCACTTGGTGCCCGGTCTGCCAGAAGCAGCTGCTGCGCCTCAAGGCCCTGCTCCCCAAGCTCAAGCCCTGCAAGGTGAGCTTCGTCGTCCTGGCGCCAGGATCCCGCGAGGAGCTGGCGAAGATCAAGTCGCGGATCGGTTTCGACTATCCCTTCGTCGCCGACGTGAACCTCGAGATTGCAGGTTCCCTCGGCCTGGACATGCCCCGGAACCAGATCTTCCCGTGCATGTTCCAGGTTCTCCCCAACCTGCAGATCGGCTGGAAGCAGCTCGGCCGCAACGGCGCCTACTTCGGCGACGGAGAACTCAAGAAGTACTTCGACTGCACTCCAGTGTGACCCGAAGCTGCTCGCACATCCTCCGGCGTGAGGGGGAGGAGCGACCCTGACCCCAACCCTGACCCCCGGTCTACGGGCCGGGCTTCTGTCGCGCCCCGTCACAAGGATCGCTGGCGCATTCATTCAATGTGGGGACGGCTCTTCGTCGCCCGATCGCGCGGATCGCTGGCGCGCTCCATGGCCGGGTTCTCGGCGCGCCCCGACACGGGAATCGTGCGCACCTCGACGAACCGGCTTGTCGCCGCCGTGTCGCGCGGAT
>JBHHXQ010000063.1:0-12153 GCA_046757105.1 Candidatus Krumholzibacteriia bacterium | reverse complement strand
AAGCCGTGCATGGCTGGCGAGGCGATTTTGGGCCTCTTTCAATGCATTCTCAGACCTGGATAGTCCTGCAACTCGGTTCCAGGCGACACGCCGCCGCCGATCGAGCCCGGCACCGGACGTCGCGGACCCAGGGCCCTCCTGTGCCGGGGCGGTTGCCCGCCCCCCCGGTTGCGTCGCGAGTCGACAGGGCGTAGCTACGAGATAGGGGAGCCAGATCCGCCCCCGAGGTCGCGTTGGGCTTCCTCGCGTCTCGAGTCGAGGAGCCGGGTCTTCTAAAGGAGGAGGGCCATGAAGAACTCCCATCTGACGGTGATCGACCAGCGGACGGGGCGTGAGTACGAGCTGCCGATCCAGCACGGCACGATCCGCGCCTTGGACCTGCGGAAGATCAAGGTCGACGAAGAGGACTTCGGGTTGATGAGCTACGACCCGGGGTTCACGAACACCGCCTCGTGCGAGAGCCGGATCACGTTCATCGACGGCGAGCGCGGCATCCTGTGGTACCGGGGCTATCCGATCGAGGAGCTGGCCGAGGAGAGCAGTTTCCTGGAGGTCGCCTATCTGATCCTGCACGGCGAGCTTCCGGATCAGAAACAGCTGACCGAATGGATCCAGGACCTCAAGCACCACACGATGATCCATGAGAACATCAAGAAGTTCGTCGACGGGTTCCACTACGACGCTCACCCCATGGGGATGCTCGTCAGCACGGTCGCAGCCCTGTCGACGTTCTACAGAGGTGCCCGGTCGGTTCGGGATCCCGAGTCCCGTCGCCGGCAGATCCTGCGCCTGATCGGGAAGATGCCCACGCTCGCGGCATTCGCCTACCGGCACACCATCGGGATGCCGTACGTCCAACCGGACAACGAGCTCTCGTACACGGGCAACTTCCTGAACATGATGTTCAAGATGACCGAGCTGAAGTACGAGCCGAACGCCACGCTGGAGCGGGCCCTGGACGTTCTCTTCATCCTGCACGTGGACCACGAGCAGAACTGCAGCGCCAATGCGATGCGCAGCGTCGGCAGCTCGCTGTCGGACCCCTACGTCGCGACCGCCTCGGCTGCCGCGGCTCTGTACGGTCCGTTGCACGGAGGCGCCAACGAAGCGGTCTTGCGGATGCTGAACGAGATCGGCTCGGTGCGGAACGTTCCGGATCACATCCGGCGTGTCAAGGCGGGTGATGTGCGGCTGATGGGGTTCGGGCACCGCGTTTACAAGAATTACGATCCGCGTGCCCGGATCATCAAGAAGACCGCCGAGCAGGTGTTCGAGGTCACCGGGCGCAACCCGCTGCTCGACATTGCCCTGGAGCTCGAACGCATCGCGCTCGAGGACGACTACTTCGTGAAGCGGAAGCTCTACCCGAACGTGGACTTCTACTCCGGCATCATCTACCAGGCGATGCGGATCCCCGTGGACTTGTTCCCCGTCATGTTCGCCATCCCGCGCACCGTGGGCTGGCTCGCGCAGTGGGAGGAGATGCTTTTGGACTCGGATCAGAAGATCGCCCGCCCACGGCAGGTCTACCGGGGTGCCTCGAAGCGTCACTTCGTGCAGGTCGAGGCGCGCAAGGCCGCGACACCCAGGCCCATGGTGACCTGATCACGGACCTGGGCGCTGCGCTCAGGCCCCGAAGCGTTCCGCGGCCTGCCCGCCGTGCGACGACGGCGGCAGCACCTTCACGTCTTCGGGGAAGAAGCCGACGACGTAGTTGAGGATGCCCCGGGCCGTCACGACACCTTGCAGGCGTCCATCCTCGTCCACGATCAGGACGTGCCGGTAGCCGCCCGTGTCCATCAAGCTCAGGGCGTCCGTCAGCGGTTCGCCGGGGCGCAACGTGAACAGCTCTCTCGTCATCACCTCTTCGACGGTGACCTTCGTGGGGTCCAGCCCCTTGCCGAGGATCCGGGTGACCAGGTCGCGCTCGGTGATCAGGCCGGCCAGCTCGCCGTTGCGCGTGATGACCACGCAGCTCGTTCCACCCTGCTGGACGATCCGGATGGCTTCGTCCACGGTGGATCCCACGGGGAGAGTCTTGGCGGGGTTGGGGCCGATGGAGCGCACCGGGACATGGAAGGACTCGAGGCAGAGCTCGGGTTTCTCTTCCTCGAGGACGTACTTGTCGAGCTCGTCGTCGAGCACCTCTTCGGGCTGCGTCGTGGCGATGGCCTTCGAAATGAGATCGCTCTCCTGGCGCTCGTGGCGCAGAATGCGGTCGAGGACCGCGAGCGTCCACCGGCGCAGGTGCGGGCTCTCCGGCGGTTTTCCCCCGGCGTAGACCATGGCGGCTCCGAGGATCGCCCGCACGTCGTAGAGGATCTCCTCGTGCTCGCCCCGCAGGAGCTGGATCTCGCCGGCGGCTTGTGGGTGGCGTTTCTCCAGCTCCTCGAGAGCTTTCGTCTCCTCTTCCTCCCGGAAATGGGCGCAGAGCTTGTCGTGCATCTTGACGAGCAGCTCGGATAGGTTGGAGGCCCAGGTCCGGGCGGCTTCCTCACCGAGCTCCGGGCGGCGGCTCTTGAGGAAGTGCTTCAGCTCGTCGATCATCCGGAGCAGCTCGCGGTGCTCCTCGAGGATCGCGTCGAATGAGAACTCGATGTCGACCACGGACATCACCTCCTGGCGCCGACGGGTTTCTTCGGACCGGCCGCGGGCTTGGCCGGCTCGGGCCTGACACTGTTGCTGCCGCATTTCGGGCAGGAACGCTCCACCACCTGCTTGCGGTCGTACTCCGCCACGAAGCGGTGATCGCACCGCAGGCACTGGAACATCTTCTTCTCGGTCATGTTGATCACGCTCCCGGTTCGGACGGCAGGGCCGCCGTCCGTCAAGCGCCCGCCGCGACGGCTGCCGTCCTCGGGCGCCCCGGCACCGGCGGCTGCGACTCGAGGATGCGTTGGGTCTCCTCCACTTCCTCGGGTGTCACGCGATGCAGCAGCACGTCGAGCTCCTGCATCACGCGGGCGAATTTCCGACCCTCGGCGGCGCTGATCCACTCGAGCTGCAGGCGCTGCGGGCGGATGCCCAGCTTCTCCATGCGGTTCCACACCTTCTCGACGCGCTTCTGGGTCCAGGTGACGGCGTCGATGTAGTGGCAGTCGGTGAAGTGGCAGCCGGAAACGAGCACCAGCGGTGCGCCGCGGCGGAAGGCGTGCCAGATGAACTTCTCGTCCACCCGGCCGCTGCACATGGTGCGGATCAGGCGGACCGAGGGTGGGTACTGCAGGCGCGACGTTCCCGCCGTGTCGCCCCCCGCGTACGAGCACCAGTTGCAGGCGAAACCGAGGATCTTGTGCATCGTGTCGTCGGCCAGAATGGCGTCGATCTGCGAGATGATCTGCGCGTCCGAGAAGTGCCGCATCGCGATGGTGTCGGTGGGGCACTCGGCGGCGCAGGTTCCGCAGCCGGCGCACGCAGCCTCCACGATCGTCGGGTAGATCTTCTCCTTCTTGTTCGTGACCGTGATGGCGTTGACGGGGCAGACGCGCGTGCAGACCCCGCAGAGGATGCACTGCGCCGGGTCGAGCTTGGCCGTGATGGCCTCGACCCGGACCTGACCCGCGCCGAGCAGATTGTTGGCACGTGCCGCGGCCGCGCTCGCCTGTGTGACGCTGTCCTTGACGTCCTTCGGAGCTTCGACGCAGCCCGCGAAGTAGATGCCGCGCGTGGGCGCATCGACCGGTTTGAGCTTCGGATGCGCCTCCATGACGAAGCCGTCGGCGGTGTGCGACAGGTTGAGGATTTCGTCCGCCGTGCGGCTGCCGTTGGATTTGCGCGGCACGAGGCCGACCGCGAGAACGAGCATTTCGAGCCGGTGCCGCTCCAGCTTGCCGGTGGTGGTGTTCTCGACGTGCACGATGAGGTCGCGCGAGTCGGGATCCTCCTCCACGCGCCCGGGGAGGCCGCGCACGTAACGCACTCCGGACTCGCGGCTGCGGCGGTAGAGCTCCTCGAAGCCCTTCCCGAAGGCGCGGATGTCCATATAGAACACGGTCGAGCGGGCGTCTGGATAGTGCTCGTGGATCTGCAACGTCTCCTTGATCGTGTTCATGCAGCAGATGTTGGAGCAGTAGGGCACGCCACGGGACGAGCAGCGCGACCCGACGCATTGGATGAAGCCGATGCTGCGCGGTGTCTTGCGATCGGAGGGACGCACCAGCTCGCCGCCCGTCGGCCCGCCGGCGCAGATCAGGCGTTCGAACTCCATGCTGGTGATGGTGTTCTCGTGCTGCGTGTAGCCGTACTCGTCGTTCTGGCGCGGATCGTAGACCTGCATCCCGGTGGCAACGATGATGCTGCCCACCGGCACGTCCAGAACCTCGCCTTGATCGTCGAAGTCGATGCACTTCTTCTCGCAGACCTCGAGGCATTTTCCGCAGGCGATGGGTTCGTTCCCGAGGCAGTCGTGCATGTCGAGCACGTAGGCCGACGGCACCGCTTGCGGGAAGGGGAGGTAGATCGCCTTGCGCGACGAGAATCCCTGCTGGTACTCGTCGGGGACCACGACCGGGCAGACTTTGACGCACTCGGCGCAGGAGTTGCAGTCCGCGGCCACGACGTACCTCGGGTGGCACCGGATGCGCGCCCGGAAGTTGCCGACGAAGCCGCTGACGTCCTCGACCTCAGAGTTGACCAGAGTCTTGATCCGGGGATGTCGACCGACATCCATCATCTTGGGGCCGAGTATTCATATGGAGCAGTCCATCGTCGGGTACGTCTTGTCGAGAGCGGCCATGACCCCGCCGATGGAGGGTCCCTTCTCGACGAGGTAGACCTGGTGCCCGCCGTCGGCCAGCTCCAGGGCGGCCTGGATGCCGGCCACGCCGCCGCCGATCACGAGCGCCGCGTCGGTGACGGGGAAGGTCTTCTCGTCCTGGGACTCCAGCGCGCGGGCGCGCGCCACGGCACTGCGCACCAGATCCTTCGCTTTCAGGGTCGCGGCCGGCTTGTCCTGCAAGTGCACCCAGCTGCAGTGCTCGCGGATGTTGGCCATCTCCATCAGATACGGATTCAGGCCGGCTTCCGTGACGCAGCTGCGGAACGTGGGTTCGTGGATCTTCGGACTGCAGGACGCAACCACGACCCGGTTCAGCTGGTGCTCGCCAATGGCTCGCTTGATCTCGTTCTGACCCGGGTCGGCACAGGTGTATCGGTTGCGCACCACGGCCACGACATCCGGAAGGCCTTCGGCGAACCGCGCCACCTCCGAGGTGTCCACGGTCCCCGCGATGTTGAGGCCGCAATCGCAGACGAAAACACCGACGCGCAGGTTCTCACTGCTCATCGCGCTTCTCCAGTTTCCCGTCCGCTCAAGACGGGAACGCCCTGTTGTGGTTCACCGTCCGTTGCGAGCATGCGCGCCGCGAGAACGGTGAGGTCTTCGACTTCGATGCTGGGTTCCTTCCCTTCCCGGCGCCGGTCCTCCGACTGTGCGCACGAGAAATGGATGAGGCACTTGGGGCAGGTGGTCACCAGCTTTGCCGCCCCCGTGGCCGTGGCTTCACGCAGCCGCTGCTGCTGCAGCCTGCGGGAGGCGGCATCGCAATGGATGAAGCCGCTGGTGCCGCAGCACAGAGCGTCCCGTCCCGTGCGGTTCATCTCCACCAGCTCCGTGTCCGGCAGTGCCTCGAGCAACCGGCGGGGCGCGTCGAACACACCCAGGTGACGCCCCAGCCGGCAGGGATCCTGATAGGTGAGGAGTGCCTCCCCGTTGCTGCGGAACTGCAGCGTGTCGGCCTCCACGCGGCCAGCGAGGAACTCCGCGAAGTGCTCGACGCGCGGGGTGTAGTCCGGAACCACCTCGGGGTAGTCGAGCCTCCAGGTGCGGCAGCACTCGGCGCACGTGGTCACGATGTGCTTGACGCCCCGCGCCGAGAAGACCTCGGCGTTCGCCTTCGCGAGAGCTTCGAAGGGCTCCCGATCGCCGCCCCACAGCAGGTCGTGCCCGCAGCAACGCTCCTGCGACACCAGCACGGGCTCGATGCCCAGCTGGTTCAAGACGCGGATCGCACCGCGGGCGCTGTCCAGCGTGCGGATGCCGAGATCGTTCTGGAAGTAGAGATCGAAGAACGGCAGACAGCCGACGAACAGCGCCAGCTCTCCTTCTTCGGCGACCTCGAGGTCGTGGTCGAGCCACTCGTCGCTGCGGACAGGGTCCACTCCCTCCGCCATCGAGCGGGCAATCGACTGGAACACCCCGGCGTGCGGGCAGGGTCGCCGGACCTCGGTGGGGATCATCCCGCGCAGGCCGCGCACGAACTCGGTGAAGTGGACCTCTTCGGGACAACGCACCTCGCACGATGCACACGTGAGGCAGCGTCCGACGCCGACCCCGCGCCCCTGGATCTCCTCCTGCAGATCCTGGCCGGCGATGAGCCGCGCCGAGAAGTCGCCTTCGGCCGCGAGCGGACACATGGTCGTGCACTTGCCGCACGCGAGGCAGCGGGCGAGTCCGGTCGATTGCCGAAGACTCGAGAGCTGATCCATCGTCTCCTCCCGTTCACGCGCCTGCCGGGCCACGGCGCTGCTCGCCGGCGCCGATGAGCCGGGCGATGGGATCCTCGAGGCGGTCGAAGGCCCGCGCGGGAGACCAGTCGGTGGCGACTCGTTCTTCACCGGCCCCGAGGAGTTGCAGCATGCCGCGGGCGCGCTGCACCTGCTCCAGGGCCAGCCGCGTGCCCGAGCCGAAGCGACAGCGCTGCGGATCACAGCCGGCGACGAGCACCCGGCAGGCGCCCTCGCGGGCGAGCTCGAGCAGAAGCCCGGCGTCGACCTGACCCACGCAGCGCAAGCGGACCACCTCGACGTGGACGCCGGCGCGGTCGAGGCTCGGCTCCAGGGCGCCCGCCCGCCGCTGGCAGGCCAGAACGACGTAGCCCGCCGCGGGCGGCGTCTGGTTCTTCGCGACCTCCAGAGCGTGCTCGGTGCGCTCCCCCCACCACTGCGGGGAGAACGTGCTCGAGACCGCCGCGTGCGTCGGGCACACCGCGGCGCACAGGTTGCAGCCGCGGCACCGGGCGGCTTCGATGCGGGCCAGTGGCTGCAATCCGTCCCGGCTCGCCACCGCGATCGCGTCGAAAGAGCAGACCTCGACGCAGCTCGCGCAGCCACGGCAGCGCTCTTCGCGCACACGGTTGCGGACCGGAAGCAGCTCCACTTCGAGGTCCCCGGACGGCTGCGGCTGCGGCAGCGGGCCAGGCCGGGCGTGCGGCACGAGCCGGCCGTGGCTCGGACGATCCAGGTCGAGCGCGAGTGCGACGCCGGCAGGTGCCCGCAGGAGCGCCGTGGCGCCCGGGGTCGGCTGGCCCTGCAGGCGCATCACGATGTGTCGCCGCTGGCAGGTGCGGGCACAGATGCGGCACTCCCCGCACGGCCCGCAGCGCAGGCAGCGACGCGCTTCGGCGACCGCCTCCCGGGCCGTGTAGCACTGCTCCACCTCGGCGAACTCGCGGCCGGGTTCGGGGGCGACGGTTGCCGGAAGGATGCGCATCGCCTCCAGCGGCGGGGCGTCCGGCAGCTCGTACTCCACCGGGGCGCGGCGCTCCGGCCGCTGCTCCCGGATCTCCGCACGACCCTCCTCGATGAAGTGACGGATCGATTCGGCCGCGCGGTGGCCGGCGGCGATGGCGTCGATGACGGTGGACGGACCGCTGACCATGTCGCCGGCTGCGAAGACGCCGGCGATCCGCGACATGCAGGTCTCATCGTCAACGATCAGCCGGCCGCCGCGGACCAGTCCGGTGCGTCCGCGCGACGGCAGGAAGCCGAGGTCCACCTGTTGACCGACCGCGGCCAGAACGCGGTCGGCGTCGATCCTGAACTCCGTTCCCGGAATCACGATCGGCGCTCGGCGCCCGCTCGCATCCATTTCGCCGAGGCCGACCTGAGCACACTCCAGTCCCACGAAGCGGTTTCCCTGCGAGAGGGCCCGCAGTGGAGCAACCAGGAAGCGGAAGCGGATGCCCTCGGCTTCGGCGTGCTCGATTTCTTCGCGACTGGCCAGAAGCTCGGTTTGCGAGCGCCGGTAGAGGATCTGCACCGATTCCGCGCCCAGACGCAGCGCCGAGCGGGCGGCCTCGACGGCCGTGGAGCCGCCGCCGATCACCAGCACCCGCTTGCCGGCGGGCCGGCGCTCGCCGGCGTTGACGCGGCGCAGGAACGCCAGGGCGTCCTCCACCTCGGGGTGCCGGCGCTCACCGGGCACGCCGAGCAGGCGGCCGACCTGGGCTCCCGTTGCCAGCAGGATCGCCTTGTATCCCCGCCGCGGCAGCTCCTCCAGATCCAGATCCGTGCCGAGCCGCACCCCGGTCTCGATGTTCACGCCGGCCCGCGCGAACACCTCGATCTCCTCGTCCAGGACGTCCCGGGGCAGCCGGTACTCGGTGATGCCGTGGCGCAGCATGCCGCCGGGTTCGCCTTCCGCTTCGAAGATCGTCACCGGGAAGCCGGCGAGCCGGAGATCGTAGGCGGCGGTCAGTCCCGCCGGGCCCGAGCCGATGACGGCCACCCGTTCCGGCCGGCCCGGTCCGCTCGGCGGCGCCGGCAGCGGCAGCTCGCGCTCCACGTCGGCCACGAATCTCTTGAGCGCGCGGATGGCGATCGGCTCGTCGGCGCGACCGCGCTGGCAGGCCTGCTCGCACGGGTGGCTGCAGATCCGACCACAGATTCCCGGCAGCGGGCAGTTGCGGCGGACAACCTCGAGCGCCTCCCCGAAGCGCTCTTCGGCGATCAGCGACACGTAGGCCTTGACCTGCACGCCGGCCGGGCACGCCTGCGTGCACGGCGCGGGTTTGATCCGGCGGATCGGCAGCAGCTCCGGCTGCAGGTCGGGTGCGAGGAGGCCCGCCTCCGAGAGGTCCTCGAACCGCGCCTCCGCCGTGGCCACAGCCGTCGTGGCTTTCATACGCTTGCCTGCTCCCGGCTGCTCGGCGCGACGAGTCCGTCGCCGAGATCGAGTCCGCGGTCGAATGCGGCCAGGTTCAGCTCCTCGGTTCCCGAGGGGACGGAGGTCTGGATCGCCTTGCGGGCGGCGTCGCGCTGGATGACGTTCGTGGTGCTCGTGAACAACCCGACCATGACCATGTTGGCCACGATCTTCTTGCCCAGCTTCTCCGCAGTGCGGGTCGCGGGCGCGCCGAACGTGCGATGCGCGGAGTCGCGTGTCACCAGCGAGTCGTCGATCAGGATGATGCCCTGCTCGCGCACCTCGCCGACGTATTGGCGGTACGCGTCCTGCGACATCGCCAGCAGGATGTCGGTCTGACGGACGTAGGGATAGGTGACCGGCTCGTCGGAGAGGATCAGCTGGGCGCTGCAGGCGCTGCCACGCGCTTCCGGGCCGAAGCTCTGGTTGAGCGTCGCGTGGCGGCCCTCCATGACGGCCGCCGCTTTGCCGATGACGTAGGCCGCCAGGATGACCCCCTGGCCTCCGAAGCCCGTGATGCGGATCTCGGTCGTCGCCACCGTCGTCTCCTCGTCAAGTGTCGCGCAGCGCGCGCCGGTCCGCCCGGACCGTCTGCGTCACGTCGATCTTCATGTAGGCGTCGCCCAACGCCGCTTTCATGTGGCGGTCGAGCGTGTCCTCCAGGGTGGGTTTCTCGACGTCGACGAACTTGCCCACCGTGGTGCGCCCGCGGAAGTCGATGCCCACGTCATTCGGATCGGCACCGTGTTCAATGACCGAGCACCTCTTGTACTCGCGCAAGCGCTCCAGGCCCGAGCCCAGCTTGTTGCGGCGCGTGTAGAGGGTCGGGCACGGGCTGATCACTTCGACGAACGAGAAGCCCCTCTTGGCGAGCGCCTCTTCGAAGGCCTTCGTCAGCCGCCGCACGTGCAATACGGTCCAGCGGGCCACGTAGACCGCGCCGCAGCTGGCGGCGAGCGCCGGGAGGTTGAACGGCTCCTCGAAGTTGCCGTACGGGGTGGTGGTGCTCAGCGCCTCCAGAGGCGTCGTGGGTCCCACCTGCCCGCCGGTCATGGCGTAGTTGAAGTTGTTGACGCAGATCACGGTCATGTCCACGTTGCGGCGTGCAGCGTGGATGAAGTGGTTGCCTCCGATCGAGATGAGATCGCCATCGCCGCTGAACACCACCACCTTGAGCTTCGGGTTCGCCATCTTGAGACCGGTGGCGAAGGGGATGGCCCGCCCGTGCGTGGTGTGGAACGAGTCCAGCTTGAGGTAGCCGGCGACACGTCCGGAGCAACCGATTCCCGAGACGATGCAGACCTGGTCGGGGTTCAGCTCCATGCGGCGCAGCGCCGCGGTGAAGCAGTTGACCGCGGTGCCGATGCCACACTCGGGACACCAGATGTGCGGCAGGCGGTCGGAGCGCAGCAGATCCTCGTAGGGGTATCCGACCTTGGGGCGCTGGGTCTGTGGTGCGGCCGTGACGCTCATGAGGTCACCTCCACCAGGGCTTCGTAGATCCGCTCGGGGTCGTGCACCCAGCCGCCCGCGTGGGGGACGTGGAGCGTACGCGCCTGGCCCGCCGCGCATCGCTCCACCTCGAGACAGATCTGTCCCAGGTTGATCTCGGGGACCACGAAGCCGCGCACCGATTTCGCGAGCTGGCGGACGATCTGCTCCGGGAAGGGCCACAGCGTGATGAGGCGCAGCTCGCCGATCGCCCTGCCCTCGTCGCGTGCCTTCTGGAGCGCCGCCCGGGCCACACGCGAGGTGATGCCGTAGGAGACGAGCACCGCCTCGGCGCCGTCCAGGTGCGACTCCTCGAAGCGGATGATCTTGTCGGCGTTCTTCTTGATCTTCTCGACGAGTCGGGGAACGAGCGTGTTCTGGCACTCGGCGGACATCACCGGGTAGCCGCGCTCGTCGTGCGTGAGACCGGTGCTGTGGATGCGGTAGCCCTCACCGGCGACGACCATCTCGGGGACCAGGTCTTCTCCGGGCTCGTACGGCAGATACTCCTCGGGGGGTTTCCGGGTCAGCCGCCGGGGAACGAGCTCGATCTGCTCGGCCGGCGGGATGATGACCTTCTCGGTCATGTGGCCGACGCACTCGTCCATCATCACGAGCGTCGGCACGCGGTACTGCTCCGAGATGTTGAAGGCGTCGATGGTGAGGTCGAACGCCTCCTGGGGCGAGTATGGAGTCATGGCGATGATCTCGTAGTCGCCGTGGGATCCCCAGCGCGCCTGCATGACGTCGGCCTGGCCCACCATGGTGGGCAGCCCCGTCGAGGGGCCGCCACGCTGCACGTTCACGAGGACGCAAGGGGTCTCCATCATCACGCCCAGGCCGAGGTTCTCCATCATGAGGGAGAAACCCGGTCCCGAGGTGCAGGTCATGGCCTGGGCCCCGCCCCAGACGGCGCCCAGGATGGCCGCCATGGCGCCCATCTCGTCTTCCATCTGCAGGAAGACGCCGCCGACGCGCGGGAAGCGGCGCGCGATGCGCTCGGCGATCTCCGTGGACGGTGTGATGGGGTAGCCGGCGAAGAACCGACATCCGGCGGCGAGCGCCCCTTCGGCGCACGCGTGGTCGCCGTCGAGGTAGTGGGCGCCGGTGAGGACCACGGAGGGATCAGCCTGCATCGCACACCTCCTTGTATTCGCTCTCCTCGATGCCGATCGCGAACTCGGGACACAGGAGCTCGCAGAGGTGACAGCCGGTGCAGGCCTCGGGGGCGACGATGTCCGGGGGATGGTATCCCTTGATGTTGAAACGGTCGGAGAGCGCGAGCACGTCGCACGGGCAGAACTCGACGCAGAAGGAGCAGCCCTTGCAGCGCTCCTCCAGGATGTGCACGGCTCCGCGGATGCGCGTGATCTCTCGCGCATCGAGTGGAACCCTCCAGTACCTCTGCGGGGTCTCGTTCGTCACCCGGGCCCCTCCTCGATTCCGGGAGACGTGTGGCTTCTCGAGCGCATCTTCTGGTACGGGCAGTTGCCCAGGATGTGGCCGACCGGGCAGTCCTCTTCACCGTAGGCCGCGCAGCGCAGGCAGAACGATTCGCCCGACGCCTCCTTCTCGTACAGCGAGACCGAGAAGCGCTTCAGGAGGCTGGTGAGCTGTCGGATCTCGTCGGGCCGGAACTTCTGCAGCACCGGAGAGAGCCGCTCCGCCTTGAGCGCCTCGTACCTGCGCACCAGGTCGCGGGCCTTGTCGGTGGCGGAAAGCAGCGTGGCGCGCCGGTC
>JBHHXQ010000062.1:0-12194 GCA_046757105.1 Candidatus Krumholzibacteriia bacterium | reverse complement strand
GCCAGGTGTTCCCGCCGGCCTGGTAGCGGAGCGCCCCGACGACGCCGTTTCCCAGCCCGTCCCGACCGCCGAGGACGGCGATGTCCCCGTTGGCCAGCTGCACCTGCGCCGCCCCGGGGGCGAGCGTGTCGGGGCTCGCGGCGCTCGTGAAACCGCCCGTCCCCGGATCCCAGATCTGCGGCAGATCCCCCGGATCGCTCCACACGAGGACGCGCCCATCGGGAAGCAGGGCAGCATGGGATGCCGCGAACGGCCACGAAAACGGCCCGTCCCACTGCCCGACGACGGAGGGCTGCGCAGCCGCGAGCGCACCGCAAGTGACAAGCAGGGCGGCCGACATCAGGACCGCCGCGGCGCGACGTGCGCAGGCGGCACCCCGAAGGGCCAGCAGAATGTGCGGCGCACGAGACATGCGTTCGTCCCGATCTGGCCTCGGTTCGATCTGGCGAGGCAGGGGAGCCGGCCCAGGGCACACGAATCCGGAAGGGGGCGATCCGAACGCTCGGCTGCGGGGGGCGTTGGCAGGCTTAGTATGAATGCTAGACGCGCAGGGGGCCCCAGGTCAACGTCGTTGCCTCGGGCACCTTGCCGATTCCCCACCTCGGCGACCGTGCAGGGATCCGATGCGGTATCGACAACGAGGGCTCACGACCTCGAGCGCTGCAGCCGCCGGCAGCCGACGAGGTGAAGCCCAGGCGAACCACGGACGCACGCGCATTCCGGCTTGTCGGACTTTTTCCTCCGCATCGCCGGCTTCCGTGCTGACGGTCGCTCCAAGCGATGCGTGACTCGTTGTCGGGGCAATGCCAGTGCATCCGTGTCTTCTCCGGTTCACGGCCCGACGCCAGCGACCTCGTCCTGCTCCGGAACATTCTGCGCGCGGCCCCGCACGGTGGCGTGTACCATGTGCCATCGACCCCATCTCCGAGACGCGAAGCCCGGATCCCCAGACACCATGGTTCGCGGCCCCTTCATGCATTCCGGAGGTGCTCCACGATGGAAGTGCTCGTCGTCGGTCACGCGGAAGTTCCGCGGCTGCTTCCGATGTCCGAGTGCATCGAGGTCATGACGACCGCGTTCCGCGCGCTCGCTCGCAGGGACGTCGTGCTCCCCTTGCGGCCGGTGATGTGGCTGCCGGAGAGGGTCGGCGCGCTGGGGATGATGCCCGGCTACCTCGGCGATCCAGACGTCATGGGCATCAAGGTCGTGAGCGTGTTCCCGGGGAACGTCCGAACACCGTATGAATCGCATCAAGGGGCCGTCCTGCTCTTCGACACCCGGAACGGCAGCCTGCTGGCTCTGGTGGATGCGGGAGAGATCACGGCCATCCGGACGGCGGCCGTGAGTGGCCTGGCGACACGTCTCCTGGCCCGCCCCGATGCCGGCGACCTCGCCATCCAGGGCGCCGGCGCCCAGGCGCACGCGCACCTGGAGGCCATGCGCCTGGTGCGCGACATCCGGCGCGTGCGCGTGTGGAGCCGCACGCCGGAGAACGCCCGCCGCTTCGCACAGCTCGAGTCCCACGCCATTCCGACCGAGGCCGTGGCGACACCTCGTGAGGCCGTCGAAGGCGCCGACCTCATCTGCACGACGACGAGCGCCCGCGAGCCTGTTCTGCTCGGCGACTGGATCGCGCCGGGCGCGCACATCAACGCCGTCGGATCGTGCGTGCCGGTGACACGCGAGCTCGACACCGCGGCAGTGGCCCGCTCTCGACTCTTCGTCGATTGCCTGGAGTCGGCGCTCCACGAGGCGGGCGACTTCATCATCCCGAAGGAGGAAGGCGCGATCGACGACGACCACATCCAAGGCGAGGTGTGCGCCGTGCTGGTGGAACAGATCCCCGGCCGGCGGACCGCCGCCGAGGTCACGCTCTTCGAGTCTCTCGGGCTGGCGATCGAGGACATCGCGACCGCGCATCACGTCTTCGAGAAGGCCAAGCGCGAAGGCGCCGGCACGCGGATCGAGATCGGAGGGTTGCGCCGTGCGGCCGATTGAGCCGATCCGGATCGACGAGATCCGCGCCGCCCGCCAGCGGATCGCCGGCGTGGCGCTGCGCACGCCACTCGTGCATCTCGAGCTGCCGGAACGCGAGCGGCCCGCCGTCGAGATCCACCTCAAGCTCGAGAACCTGCAACCGATCGGATCGTTCAAGCTGCGGGGCGCGGCCAATGCGATGCGATCGGCCGGGGCCGCGCAGCTGGCGGCCGGCGTGTGGACGCCGAGCGCCGGCAACATGGCGCAAGGCGTGGCCTGGAACGCGCGCCGCATGCGTGTGCCGTGCACCGTCGTCGTCCCCGAGAACGCACCGCGCACCAAGCTTGCCGCCGCCGAGCGCCTCGGCGCGAGGATCCGGCGCGTGCCGTACGAGGCCTGGTGGCAGAGCATCCTCACGCACCGGCACCGCGGCGCCGACGGAATCCTCATCCACCCGGTGAGCGACCCGGCCGTGATCGCGGGCAACGGCACGATCGGCCTCGAGATCCTCGACGACCTCCCCGACGCCGACGCCATCGTCGTTCCGTACGGCGGGGGTGGTTTGAGCGCCGGGATCGCCAGCGCCGTCCGCGCCGTGCGCCCCGAGGTGCGTGTCTACGCCTGCGAGGTCGAGACCGCGGCGCCGCTGGCCGCCTCTCTGGCGGCGGGCTCGCCACGAGAGATCACGCACACGCCGAGCTTCGTCGACGGCATCGGCGGCAAGAGCGTCCTGCCGGAGATGTGGCCCCTGGTGAGCCGGCTTCTGGCCGGCTCGCTCGTCGTGTCGCTCGCGGAGGTGTGCGAGGCCATCCGGCTCCTCTCGGAGCGCTGCCGGGTCATCGCCGAAGGCGCCGGTGCCGCGCCGGTCGCCGCCGCCCTGTGCGGCCGCGCCGGCACCGGCAAGGTCGTCTGCGTGGTCTCCGGCGGCAACATCGACTCCTCGACGCTGGTCGCGATCCTCGCAGGCGGCCCGCCGCCAGCACCGCGAGAATGTTAGGATCGGCACTGCAGCGCGCACGGCCGCGGGATGCGCCGAGCGCCGTCGCGCGTGACCCGATCGTTCTCGCGCCCAATCCGCTGGAGGAGTCCATGTCCGTCAAGATCGACGTCACGTACGAGGGGGACCTGCACTGCGTCGCCATCCACGGGCCCTCCGGGGACCGGCTCCCGACGGATGCGCCGGTCGACAACCAGGGCCGCGGCGAGCATTTCTCCCCGACCGATCTCGTGGCCGGTGCCCTCGGCACCTGCATGCTGACGATCATGGGGCTGGCGGCACGCAATCACGACATCGACATGACGGGGTCCCGGGCCACCGTCATCAAGGAGATGTCCGCGGTCCCGCGCCGACACATCTCCAAGCTGACGGTCGAGATCAGGCTGCCCGCCCGGCTGGACGCGCAGTCACGCACGATCCTGGAGCGGGCCGCGCTCGGTTGTCCCGTCCACGCCTCCCTGGGCCCGGACACCGAGGTCGAGCTCACCTTCGTCGACTCCCAGGTGGCGTCCGCGTGAGCACGGGGAGGCCGGTGCCCGTCCCGCACGCGAGGCGCTCGATGAATCCGGTGTGCGGGTTGGCCGCGGATCTGGCCGCCCTCCCGAGCCGGGGTCACGTGCCGGATGCGGCCAGTGCTGCCGATGCAATCCTCGCCGTCTCGGCCAGGACGGCCGCGCCGACGAAGATGCTGCCACCCGCAGCATAGAAGTGCCGCGAGTGGGCTGGAAGCACCTTCCCGTCCGCCTCCCGGGCGCCGATCCGCAGGAAGCAACCGGGGAAGCGTTCCAGGTAGAACGCGAAGTCCTCGCCCGCCATGTTCGGGGAGCCGAGAGGGGCGAGGGCCTGCTCGCCGAGCAACGCGGTGACCGCCTGGCGGGCCCAGGCCACGTGTGCCTCCTCGTTGACGATCGGTGGCGTGCCCAGCTCCAGATGGACCCCGGCCTGCAGGCCGAACGCCTCCGCAGTGCGCTCCGCCACACGTCGAGTCTCGTCGTGGAGCAGCCGCCGGGTCTGCGGGTCGGCCGCGCGCAGCGTCCCCGCCATGGAAGCGGTGTCGGGGATGATGTTGGCAGCCGTTCCGGCCGCGAGCGTCCCGACCGAGACGACGCCGGCTCGCCCCGGATGCAAGCGCCGCGAGACGATGGTTTGCAGGCCGCCGATGAGTGCCCCGAGACCCACGATCGGGTCGGCGGCCTCCTCGGGTCGCGCGCCGTGCGCTCCACGGCCGACGAGCTCGATCCGGAATGTGTCGGCCGCGGCGGCCAGCGGGCCGGCGACGGCCACCACCCGCCCCACCGCGAAACGCCGGTCCACATGAGCGCCGAAGATGGCCGCGGTCGAGTCGAGCACCCCCGCCTCCAGAACGGCCACCGCCCCCTTACCGGTCTCTTCGGCGGGCTGCAGCAAGACGAGAACGTCTCCCTGCGCAGGGCGACACGACAAGAGATGCGCCGCCCCGACCGTCCACGCGGCATGAACGTCGTGCCCGCACGCGTGCAGCACTCCGGCGTTCTCCGAGCTGAACTCGAGCCCGGTGTCCTCGTGGATCGGCAAGCCGTCGATGTCCCCGCGCACGGCCACGGCCGGAGCGCCGGGATCCTTCCCCGCGATTCGAGCGATCACGCCGGTCCCGGCGACGCGCTCGAGCGCCAGCGGCTCGAGCCCTTCCAGGGCTTCCATGAGCCTGCACGCCGTACGCTCCTCGCGGAACGCCAGCTCCGGGTACCGGTGCAGATCGCGCCGTAGACCGACCAGCTCGTCACGCAGCGGTACGGGAAAGAACTCCTCGAGAGCACTGGGGAAGCGGTTCAAAGCCTCATTCTCCTCTCCACTGGACCATCCCGTCGCCCCGGGTCAGCCGGCTGGCCGGCCCGGTGCCGTGTGCACCCACCTCAGGTCCGCCGGCGCGCTCCCGGAACTCCACGCAGCACCTCCTCGCGCACGGTCAGATTGTCGACACGGTGCATGTCCACGCCGACGCCCATGCCCGGCCGGCCGACAGGAACGTCCACCATGCCGTCGGGGCTCATGGTCCATTCCGGGGTCACGATGTCCTGCTCCCAGTATCGTTTGCTGGGCGAAATGTCACCGGGCAGGATGAAGTTCGGGAGCGAGGCCAGCGCCACGTTGTGCGCCCGGCCGACGCCGCTCTCGAGCATCCCGCCGCACCAGACGGGCATCCCGTGTCTCGCACAGTAATCGTGAATGGCGATGGACGACGTGAAGCCGCCCACACGTCCCGGCTTGATGTTGAGAATGCGTCCGCTCCCCAGGGCGATCATCTCGCGCGCGTGCTCCACCTTGGTGATCGATTCGTCGAGGCAGATCGGCGTTTGCAGCTCCTTCTGCAGCTCGGCGTGAAGCACGCGGTCGTCCCAGGCGAGGGGCTGCTCGATCATGAGCAGCCCGGTCGAGTCCAGCCTGCGGAACGTCTGCATGTCGTTCAGGGTGTAAGCGTTGTTCGCATCCACCATCAGTGGAGCATCGGGACCGAGCGCCTCCCGCACCGCCTCGACGTAGGCGACGTCCGCTCCCGGCTCGATCTTGAGCTTGAGCCTGCGGTACCCCTCTCGCAGATGTGTGCTGGCTTTCCGCGCCAGTTCATCGGGATTCCGCTGGATGCCGATCGAGATCCCGGTGGCCACCCGGTCGCGCGTGCCCCCGAGCAGCCTGGACAACGCCACGCCGCTCTTGGCTGCGGCGAGCTCCCAAACAGCCATCTCCACCGCAGCCTTCGACATCTGATGGCCGCGGATCTGCTTCTCGAGGAGAGGATGAACCGCTTCCGGCGCCCCCAGAGGGCGGTCCAGGATGCGCGGCGCGATCCACTCCTGCAAGGCCAGCCAGGCGATGTCGATGGTCTCGGGCAGGTAGTTCGGGAGTTCCGGGGCGACACATTCGCCCCAACCCGTCGCGCCATCGGCGTCCGTCAGCTCGACCAGGAGGATCCGGCGTGTCTTCTGTGTCCCCGAGGAGATGGTGAACGGCTCGCTCAAGGCTAGACGGATTTCGCGCAAGGTCATCTGCCGCACGCGGATCACGAAGGGCCTCCCGTTGCGCCTGCCGCCCGGGTCACGACGTAGAAACACCGCCCGGTCTCGGCGTCACGACGGAAGCCGTGCACCCGGTACCCACGTGACAGGTAGTGCACGAACGCGCGCCGTGTCACCTGCCTCCAGCGGACGGCGTCATCCGCCGAGCGCAGCTTCACTTCCTGGATGTCTGGCGGCACCTCCACGCGGACGTGCCGGGCGCCGACGAGGGATTTCTGTGCCGGCGAGATCGTGCCGTCGGTCGCGAGCCTGGCATCCACGATGGGGGCTCGATCGGCCTCTTCGCTGCGCGGCGGCTGGACGCCATCGAGTGCACGATGAACGCGCGCGGAATCGAGGTGCCAGACCACGCTGAATCGATCCGTGCCGATCACACTGTGCAGCTTGTTGTCTGCACCGGCTCCGTACACATCGCACGCATACTCGACGATCTCCGCACCGAGCCGGTTCAAGTTGAGGTGCGCGTTGCGGGCCTCGAGAGGATCATAGGTCCAGTACATCGTGTCGATGCCCATCTCCAGGGCCTGCCGGCGCTGGAACAGCTTCAGCTGCCGGCCCAGGCCGCGATCGCGCCAGGCATCCCGAACGGCCAACATGTGCGACCAGTGCACGACTTCCCCTGCACGGACGCCGGTCATCCCGAACACGACGCCGACGAGTCGACCGGAGGCGTCGAAAGCCCCGCCGACGACACCACCGATCTCCTGGCCGGCCACGAGCAGGCTCGCGGGGACCACTTCCCCGGCACCCCATGTCTGCTGCTGCAATTCCACGCAAGCGCGCAGCTCGTCGTAGGTCCGCAGCCGGCGGAGTTCCGCTCCTGCAGGCCCCCGTGTCATTGCGCCTCTCTCGGTGATCGACTCGCGGCCCGTGTCCATGCCAGCGCCCGCCACGAGCCCGACGCCGTGCGGCGGTGTGGCTGCCGGACGCCCGCGGACGATGAGCCCCATCGAGCCAACGTAGCACAGCGGACGGGAGCTTGCGACAGGACGACACCGAGACGACACCGGCCGCGCCGGAACTGGCGACGCGACCGGCAGGAGAATCAGCGCTCGAGGCTGCGGCTGGTGGTTGCGCAGTGATCCGGAGCGTCGAGGCCGAGGCCGCGGTGCAGGAGCCGCACGGCGCGGTCGGCATCCCGGTTGCGGACGACACAGCTGAGGTTCACGCGTGAGGCGCCCTGGGAGATCATCTCGACGCCGATCCCGACGCCTCCCAGGAGCGTGAAGATGTGGCCCGCGAGCCCGATGCGCCCGGCGGCGCCCTCGCCGACGACGGCGACGACGGCGCGGTCTCGCTGCACCGTGACCGTGCCGATCGTCTCGAGCTCGTCGATGGCCTCGTCCAGGTTCGAGGCGTCGTCCACCGTCATGGAGATCGACACCTCGGACGTCGTGACCAGGTCGACCACGATGCGGTGGCGCCCGAAGATCTCGAAGACGCGGGCCAGGAACCCGAAGGCCAGCAGCATGCGCGTCGAGACCACGGTGACCGTGGTGATCCCCTTCTTGCACGCGATGGACTTGATGCTCCAGGTGGCCTCGGCGGCCTCCACCTCCGAAGCGATGAGCGAGCCGGGCTCTTCCGGCTGCTGCGTGTTGAGGATGCGCACGGCAATGCCGCGCTCGATGGCCGGGAGCAGCGTCTTCGGGTGCAGCACCTTGGCGCCGAAGTAGGCGAGCTCCGAGGCCTCGGCGAACGACAGGCGCAGCACCGGCTGCGCCTCGGCCACGATGCGCGGGTCGGCGGAGAGCATGCCGTTCGTGTCCGTCCAGATCTGGATCTCCGCGGCGTGGAGTGCCGCACCCAGTACGGCGGCGCTGAAGTCGGAGCCGCCACGGCCGAGAGTCGTGATCTCGCCCTGAGGCGTCATGCCGATGAAGCCGGTGATGACCGGCACCCGGGTGCGATCCCCGAGGCTCTCGTGCAGCAGCGCGTACGCCTCCGGGAGCGGGTGCGCCGCCCCGAACTCGGCGTCGGTGAGGAACCCCACCTCGCCCGCCACGACCGCTCGCGCCGGAACGCCGATGCGCTCGCAACCGGCGGCGAAGAGCGTTGCGGACATGCGCTCCCCGAACGACAGAACTCGATCGCGGCGCGCGCCCGTGAGGACGGTGCCGCCGAGATCCTTCTGCACCTGAGCGTTCCAGGCATCGAGGATCACCTCGAGGACCGACTCGGGCACGTCGACCGAGCGCGCCAGGCTTCGATGACGCTCCACGATCCGCTCGGCGAGTTCGGGGCGCTTCTCCGGTTCACCGGCATAGCGCACCAGGAGATCGGTGACGCCCGCAAGGGCGCTGACGACGACGACCGGATCATGCGAACGCGCGCGCCACACCAGTGACGTGGCGTTCTGGAACGCCGCCGGCGAGCCGACCGACGTACCCCCGAACTTCATGACGATCATCGTGCCGCCTTCCGGGGTGGGAGCCGCGCACGGTGTGGAACCGACTGCCGGGTCGAGGCGCTCCGGAAACGCGGCGATTCCCGAGCAGGGACGAACCGGCGAGGCCCACGAGCCGCTTCGACAACCCGGGATACAAATGTGATGCCATGGCGGTCGGCTTTCGGTCGTGCTATGGTGGCGCAACCTCGCCTGGAATCGTTGCAGCATCCGGGGATCGCCGCGGGCGAGACCTTCCTCGCCGGAAAGGAGCGTCATGCGCGTCCGATGTCCCGAACGCCGGTGTGGTGGGGACTGTTTCTCCAGGCTGGCCCGGGTTCTGGCCTGCTGCCTCGCGTTGCTCGCTGCGGCGGGCACGTCGCAGGCTCTCGATCCCGGACGGATCCAGACGCACATGCTGGACAACGGCATGAAGGTGGTGCTGTGGCCCGACCACTCGATTCCCAACCTCGCCATGTACGTCTTCTTCCGGGTCGGATCCCGCAACGAGCGCCCCGGCATCACGGGGCTGTCACACTTCTTCGAGCACATGATGTTCCTCGGCTCGAAGAACTACGGCCCGGGCGAGTTCGACAACGTGATGGAGGCGGCCGGCGGCGCCAACAACGCCTTCACCATCCAGGACATCACCGTCTACCAGGATTGGTTCCCGCGCTCGGCGATGGAGACCATCTTCACGCTCGAAGCGGACCGCATCGCTTCCCTGGCGATCGACTCGACCAGCGTCGAAAACGAGCGCGGCGTGGTGACCTCCGAGCGGCGGCGCTCGGTCGAGGACAACAACGTCCGGGCGCTGGACGAGGAGAATTGGGCGGCCGCCTACAAGGCGCACCCGTACCAGTGGCCGGTCATCGGCTGGATGGTGGACATCCAGAACTGGAAGATCCAGGATCTCTACGACTACTTCCACACCTACTACGCGCCCAACAACGCGACCCTGGTGGTGGCCGGCGACTTCCAGCCACAGGAGATCCTCGACCTCTGCAGACGGCATCTGGAGCCGATCCCGCCCGGTCCCGAGCCGCAGCCGGTGACGACCGCGGAGCCGGAGCAGCGGGGGGAGCGGCGTGTGGAGCTGCACCGGCAGGCACAGGTGGCGTCGATCATCTCGAGCTGGCACGTGCCGGCGACCTCGCATCCCGACTACCACGCGCTGCGTGTTCTGGAGACGCTGCTCCTCCAGGGCGAGTCGTCGCGGCTCCACCGGCGTCTCGTCGAGCGCGACGAGCTGGCGCTGCGCGTCTCCGGCGGCATGGACTTCGCGCTCGACCCGACGCTCTTCCAGGTGCTCATGCCGGTGAGAGGGGGTGTCGATCCGGGACGCTGCGAAGCCGCGCTGTACGAGGAACTCGACCACCTCAAGGAGAAGCCGCCGGACGAACGCGAGTTCCGCAAGGCGAAGAACCAGCTGGCGGCCGACTTCTACCGCCGGCTCGAAACGATCAACGGCAAGGCCTTCGTGCTCGGCTTCTCCGACGTGTACTCCGGGGATCCGAAGGCGTTTCTCGACGTCGTGGAGCGCTACGAGGCGGTGACCGCCGAGGACATCCGGCGTGTCGTGCGCGCCTACTTCACGAAGACGAATCGCACCGTGAGCACCCTGGTGCCCGAAACCGAAGGGGCCGAGAAGGCCGGCGCCGGAGCCTCCGGGGCGGAGGTGGGATCATGAAACGACTCGCGACCGCCTCCTTGGCGTGCCTGGCGTGGAGCGGCGTCGCTCTTCCAGCGTCCGCGCCGGTGTGGGCCGAGACCACGCCGCCCGTGTCGGAGCTCGTGCCGCCCTACACGCGGGTGGAGCTTTCGAACGGCCTGACGCTGCTCCTCATGGAGCACCACGAGCTGCCGCTCGTGAACTTCGAGCTCGTCCTGCGCAGCGGCTCGATCGCCGACCCGGAGGGCAAGGAAGGGCTCACGGATCTCATGATGTCCCTGCTGCGGAAGGGGACGCGCCAGCGCAGCGCCGAGCAGATCGCCGAGCAGCTCGACTTCCTGGGCGGCGAGCTCGAGCTGGACGCGTCCTTCGAATGGTGCGGCATGTCGGCGCAGTTTCTCGCCAAGGACGTCGGCGCGGGGCTCGAGCTTCTGGCCGACCTGCTGCTCCATCCGGCTTTCCCCGCGGACGAGCTCCGCAAGCTGGTCGATCTGCGCGTCAACCGGATCCATGAAGCCAAGGACAACCCGCGGCGGGTGATCGGCAGGTACTACGACGGCTTCCTCTTCGAGGGACATGCGTTCGGGCGGCCGGTGGGCGGCACCGAGACGAGCCTGCCAGCGATCAAGCGCGCGGACGTCCAGGAGTCCTATTCCACCTGGGTGCGGCCGAACAACGCGATCCTCGCCGTTGCCGGAGACTTCCGGGCCGCGGACATGCGGTCGTGGATCGAATCGGCGCTGGGAACATGGGAGCGCCGCAGCGCCGACCTTCCCAGGGCGGCCGCGTCGAAGCCGGTCCGCGGCCGCAAGGTCCTCGTCGTGGACAAGCCCGATGCGGTGCAGACGTACTTCCGCATCGGCAACGTCGGCGTCGCCAAAGGGCATCCCGACACGGCGGCGCTGCACGTGGTGAACACCGTGTTCGGCGGCCGCTTCACTTCGTGGCTGCAGAACGAGCTGCGCACCAAGAGCGGCCTGTCCTACAACGCGCACTCGCGCTTCATCGAGAGGAGCGTTCCGGGATCGTTCTACATCTCCTCGTTCACCCGGACCGCGGACACGGAGAAGGCCGTGGACCTGGCGCTGGAAGTGCTGGATCGACTGCACGAGAAGGGGCTCACGCAGGTGGAGCTGGAATCGGCGCGCAACTACATTCGCGGGCAGTTCCCGCCCCGCTACGAGACGGCCGGCCGCCTGGCAAACGCCATGGCCGAGCTCGAGTTCTACGGCCTCGACCGCGCCCACATCAACGCGCACACCCAGAACACCGATGCGGTGACGCTGGACCAGCTGAGCGAGGTCATCCGCAGGTTCTATCCGAGGGACGACCTGGTCATCGTTCTCGTCGGACAGGCGGACGAGATCAAGAAGATCGCCTCCAGGTACGGCGACGTCGAGTTCAAGAGCGTCTCCGACCCGGGCTACTGACCCGCAGCGCCGCGTCACGCACACGACACTCGTGCAGCCGGACCAGCACGCGCCCCAGATCCATGGCCATGCCCAGGAAGGCGTCGAGGAGGCCGAATCCTCCCCCCAGCCGCGACACGAAGACGGCGAGGGCCCGACCCACCCTGGAGCCCGATGGCGTTGCGACGCACGTGGCCCAGCGTTTGCTGCAATCCTGGCGAAACAGCGACGGGACGTTCCCCCGCACGCTCGAACTGGATCCGACATCCCCAAACGAACCCACACCATTCCGGTTCGCGTCCACGATGGCGGTGGAATGCGCGGGTCGTCCGGAGACGGGACGAACCCGAACAACCGAACCCCAAAGGGAGCACACCGATGCGCAGCCGCGTCTGGATCCTGATCGCACTGCTGGCCGTCGGTCCAGCATGTCTCCAGAGTCGCGTCAAATCGACGATCAACGTTCGCAGCTTCCTCGGCGAGGACATACTCGAGGGTGATTACCACGTCGGCCCCAACACCCCGGAGGTCGAGGTTCATACCGAGCCCAAGGAGGTCACGGTCTCCGAGAGGTTCCGAATGAAGGGCAAACTCGAGTCGGCGGGCGTGGACTTCCGGGTCGTCTATCACCATGGGAAGGGCCACGGGCAGGCGAGCATCGACGTCCACGTCGGCGAGACGGCCGAGACGGTGTACAATC
>JBHHXQ010000061.1:0-12255 GCA_046757105.1 Candidatus Krumholzibacteriia bacterium | reverse complement strand
CAGGTTGTAGTGGGCGGCGCTCACGAGCCCGTGGCGGAGACCATGGAGGTCGGAGCAGGGCGAAGTACCGAGCGACGGAGCGTCCATGGATGGACGCGCAGGAGCGTCCGCCCCGACCGATTCCTCACGCCCAGACGCGCACCATGCCGGATCCGCCGCCGTCAGTTCGAGGTGCAGGAGAGGCGGCGGTAGATCTGCAGGTGCTTCACGGCGCCCTGCGCTCGACCGAGCTGCTCGTACAGGTGGGCCAGGTTGTAGTGGGCGTCGGCGTAGCCCGGATCGGCCTGGATCGCCCTCGTGTAGGCCGTGACGGCCTCCGCCTGCCGCCCGAGATCCTGCAGGAGCACGCCCAGGTCGTAGGCAGCGGTTGCGTCCTCCGGCTCGATCTGGAGTGCCGTGCGGTAGTGTTCCTCGGCAGCGCGCAGCTCGCCCGCTTCGTGCAGCAACCGCCCCAGGTTGACGTGCGCATCGACGTGCCGCGGGTCGAGCTCCACCGCGCGCCGGTACGCGTCGCCCGCCTCGTCCGGTTCACACGTCTCGAGCTCACAGCCCAGTTCGTACCAGTCCTCGGCCTGGAGCTGCTCCTCGACGCTTCGCGCCGCCTTGGCGGCCTTGCGGACCAGCGGTGCCACACCGTCCGCGAGCTCGGACACCTCGAAATCGAGCAGCGTCTGCCCCGATTCCGGGTTCCAGGTGGTCCCGCCGTCGCGGACGACCACGTCATCGCCCACAGCCGTGATGCGCACGCCGGTCAGCTCGCGCCCCCGCGGCAGCTGCTTCTTCAGGTTGCCGAGAGCACGCTTGACCCGCCGGGTGGAGAGCCGACACGAGAGTTCCTTCGCGGTGCGCAGCAGCACGAGATCCTGGAACGAGAAACGGTACTCGCCGCGCGGCCCGCGCCGCGGCTGCAGGAAGTCGGCGCGCACGTAGGCGTAGACCTGGCCGACCGAAAGGTCCAGGAGTCGGGCCGCTTCGTGTGAAGTGTAGCCGCTGGGAAAGGGCGGGCGTTTCCGCCGCTCGAGCTGCTTGCGCACGGGACTCACGGAAGATCCAGATACCACAGAGTGCGGCTATTTGGAAGCCTTCTTGCGGCGCCCGACGGCCTTCCTGGCAGCCTTGCGCGGCGAGGCCTTGGCGGGCTTGCTCGAGGCTCGGGCCGGCTTCGCGGCCTTCGGTTTCTGTTCTGCGGATGCACCGGCGAGGCTGGCCTTCAGTGCCTCCATGAGGTCGATCACCTGCGCCTTGGGCGCCTCGCTCGGCGCGATCGTGACCTCTTCGCCGCCGACCTTCTGATGGATCACCTCCAGGATGCGGTTCCGCACCTCGTCCGCGTACTTGTCGGGCCGGAAATCCTCCGAGACGCCCTGCTCGATCAGCTGCAGCGCCAGCTCGAGCTCGCTATCCTTGACCTCACCCTTCGTCTCGATCGGCACTTCGGAGAACGGGCGCACCTCGCTGGCATAACGCAGCTGCTGCATGACCAGGCCGTTCTCGACCGGCCGCACCATCACGAGGAACTGCTTGCCGCGTACGGCGTACCGGGCCAGCCCGGCCAGCCCCTTCTTCGTCATCGCCTTCGACAGCAGTCGGTAGGCACGCTCGCCGCCCTTTTCCGGCCCGAGGTAGTAGGCCTTCTCGTAGTACACCGGATCGATCTTGTCGAGCGACACGAACTCCTCGATGGCGATGGCCCGCGTGGCCTCCTCCTCGAGGGCCCTGAGCTCCTCGGGCGTGAACAGAACGTAGCGGTCCTTGGCGTACTCGTACCCCTTCACGATGTCGTCGCGCTCCACCCTCTGGCCGTCCTGAACGCACCAGTACTGGTACTTCAGCGGGGTGTTACACTTCTTGTGGATCATCCGGAAGGAGATGCTCTCCGACGACTGCACCGTCGTGAACAGCTTCACGGGGATCGAAACGAGCCCGAAGGAGATCGTTGCGGATGCAATCGGTCGTGCTGCCATCACCTTCATTATAGTCTGGGACTGCGCATGGGCAACAGGAAACAGTCTCGAAGCTCGCGCCTGGAAGAGTACCGCGAGAAACGGTCGGCGCAGCGGACTCCCGAGCCGTTCGGCGCGCCGAGCGTCTCCCGCCCACGCCTGTTCTGCGTCCAGAAGCACGCCGCACGCCGCCTGCACTACGACTTCCGTCTGGAGTGGTCCGGGACGCTCCTGTCGTGGGCGGTTCCGAAAGGTCCTTCCCTGGACCCTGCCGTGAAACGGCTCGCGGTGCAGGTGGAGGATCATCCCGTCGACTATGCCGACTTCGAAGGAACCATCCCGCAGGGGAACTATGGCGCGGGTGCCGTCATCGTTTGGGACAAGGGGCTGTGGATCCCCCAGGACGATCCCGACGAGATCGCACGAACGGGCAAGCTGCACTTCGAGCTGCGCGGGTACAAGCTGCGTGGGCAGTGGTTGCTGATCCGCACCAAGGACAAGGAGTGGCTCCTGCGCAAGAAGCCCGACGAGTGGGCCAGCAGGGAAGAGCCGCCGCCCCCCGAGGAATCGGTCCTCTCCGGTCTCACGATCGAAGAGCTGCGTGACGGTCACAATCGGAGCCAGGCGACGCGCGCGGCGCTGCGGACGCTCCGGGCGCCGCGCAAGCTCGTCGATCCGCTCCGCATGGATCTCATGCTCGCCGAGACTGCCGACGCGCCGTTTTCATCCCCCGAATGGCTGTTCGAGCTCAAGTACGACGGCTACCGTGTGATCGCCGCACGCCGCAAGGACGGCGAACCGCTGCTGCGATCGCGCAACGGGCACGACATCACGCACGTCTTCCCGGACGTCGCCCGCGCCCTGCGCTCCCTGCCCTATGCAGATCTCGTCCTGGACGCCGAGCTCGTCGTGCTCGACGAAGGCGGCCACCCGGACTTCCAGAAGCTGCAGCGCCGGGCGCGCTCGCGCCGCCCGACCGACGTGGAACGCGCGACCGTGGAGCTCCCCGCTTCGCTTTTCGTGTTCGACCTCCTCGGCTTCGAGGGACTCGACCTGCGCTCGCTGCCGCTTCTCGAACGCAAGAAGCTCCTGGAACCGCTCCTGCCGCGCGCCGGTCCCGTGCGCTTCGCGGACCACGTCCAGGAGCGCGGTGTCGAGATGTTCGAGAAGGTGCGCGAGATGGGGCTCGAGGGCGCCATCGCCAAGAAGGTGGACGCACCGTATCGGGGTGGCCGCACCACGAGCTGGCTGAAGATCGTCGTCGAGCGCACCGGTGATTTCGTGGTGTGTGGCTACACGGCTCCCAAGGGATCGCGGACGGGGTTCGGGGCCCTGCACCTCGGGATTCACGAGAACGGCGAGCTCGTCTACGCCGGCCGCGTGGGCACGGGCTTCGTCGATGCCGAACTCGGCGAGTACCGGGCCGCACTGGATGAGATGCTCGTCGCGGACCCCCCGTGCCGGGGCGAGGTGCCCAGATCGAAGGAGCATCGCTGGGTGCGGCCGGAATGGGTGGCCGAGGTACGCTACAAGCAGGTGACCACAGACGGATGGCTGCAGGCCCCGGTCTTCAGCCGCCTGCGGGAAGACAAACGCCCCGAGGAATGCGTCCGCGAGACCGCCAGCGACGACACCGCAGAGCCCGAATCCACGATCGCCGCCGAGGAACCGCAGGGCGACGAGCGGATCATCCGCCTCACGAACCCCGACAAGGTCTTCTGGCCCGAAGAGGGCTACACGAAGGGAGACCTGGTCGAGTACTACCGCACCGTGTCAGCGTGGCTTCTTCCGTACCTGAGGAACCGCCCGCTCGTGCTGACACGCTATCCGGACGGGATCGAGGGCAAGAGCTTCTACCAGAAGAACGCTCCGGAGTTCGTTCCGAAGTGGATCCGGCGAGTCGCCGTGTGGAGCGGCAGCTCCGAGCGTGAGATCGAGTACCTCGTGTGCAACGACGAAGAGTCGCTGCTCTACATCGTCAACATGGGATCGATCCCCCTGCACATCTGGCCGAGTCGCGCCGACACGATCCAGAGTCCGGATTGGTGCATCCTGGATCTGGATCCGAAGGGCGCGCCCTTCGCGCACGTCGTCGAGCTCGCCAAGGCCATCCGCGCTCTGTGTGAGGAGATCGGCCTCGAGACCTTCGTGAAGACGACCGGCTCGACCGGCCTCCACATCCTACTGCCGCTCGGAGGGCAGTGCACCTTCGAGCAGTCACGTATGCTCGGGCAGCTCATCTCGCGCATCATCGAGGCGGACCATCCCGACATCTCGACGACGGCACGCAACATGGTGGCCCGCAAAGGCCGCGTCTACCTGGACTACCTGCAGAATCGTCACGGCCAGCTTCTCGTGGCGCCGTACAGCGTGCGGCCGCTGCCGGGTGCGCCGGTCTCCGCCCCCCTCGAATGGAGCGAGGTGAACGCCAGGCTCACGCCGCAGAAGTTCACGATCCGGAACCTCCCCGCACGGTTGAAGCGCAAGAAGAAGGATCCGCTCCGGGCGCTTCTCGACGCCAGGCCGGATCTCGTCTCGGCTCTGGCACGACTCGCCGCACGTCTCGAGGACGCCCCCTAGCGCCCTAGCTGCGACCACGTGATCCGGCGCTTCATGCTGGGCGCGAAGCCGCCCGACGAGCGGAGGAGCGGCGTTTCCGGACCGCCACGCTCACGCGGTGGGCCCACGAGCAGCGCATCACCAGCGCATCCCGAAGGTTCTTGACCGGGGAAGGACGGGGCCGATACCGTGGGACCCGAGCGCCCGAGCCGTGGAAGGATGAACGGCCACCGTCGCTCTTCCTTCCCTCGTCCGAGGAAGGTGCCATGTCGCCCGGCTGCTCGAAGCGCTCCGGACCCATCACGTGGGGGCTGACTGGCCTCCTGCTTGTCGCCCCCGCTGCACAGGCACAGCGGTACGTCCCGTCGGACGATCCCGCGTTCCCCAGGATCCAGTACGAGGACTCCCTCGTCTCCCTCAACGACCGCTGCATCGTGCGCCTGATGAAGCTCACCCGGAAGCTGCCGCCGATCTACGTCAACGGCCTGCCCATCGGCTTCTGCTGAACGCCGTGCGTCAAGGTCTTCGTGCAAGACCCCGAGGTGTACCTGAAGGCGCGTGGGATCGAGCTGGCCAGCTGGATCGACGAGAAGCGCCCCGCGGTCCTCGACGCGTCGCACCGCGCGCGCGTGAACCACGAGCTCTTCTTCTTCGCGGACGAGGTCGAGCTGAAGCGCTTCAAGAAGAACCCCCTGAAGCACTGCGGTGTCGTCACGGACCCCGTGAACCGCAAGCGCTTCCGGCCCACCCCGAGTTCCCCCCGCCTCGAGTACCAGGAACAGCCGTTCTACTTCGTGTCGGAAGCGACGCTGGAACAGTTCGCGGCGATGCCGGACAGCTTCGCCACGCCGCGCTTCAAGATGAAGAAGATGCAGAAGACCACCGATTCGTCTCCCCGGTGATGCGCATGAGCCGGCTGCGATCCTCGACGAGAGAATGGAAGCTCCTGGCGATCGCAGCTCTGCTTCCCGGGCTGCTCCTTCCGTGGTGCGCGGCGACGCATGCTGGAGAGAAGCGGCCCGACGCGTCGGAGCCCCCCTATCTCGTCGTCCTGGGGATTGCTCAAGACGGGGGTGCCCCCCAGGCTGGAACCAAGCAGCATCCGGGATGGCACGACCCGGCGCGGCGGCGCCGGGTGGTGTGCCTGGGGATCGTGGATCCGGTGTCCTCGGAGCGCTGGTTGTTCGAGGCGACACCGGACTTCCCGGAGCAGCTGCAGGTTCTGGACGCCATCGCTCCGGCCCCGCAGAAGCCGGGCCTCGCCGGCATCTTCCTGACCCACGCCCACATGGGGCACTACACGGGTCTCGTACACCTGGGACACGAGGCCATGGGTGCGCGCGGCGTGCCCGTCCATGCGATGCCGCGCCTGCGCGAGTTCCTGAGCACGAACGGCCCGTGGGATCAGCTCGTGAGGTTCGGGAACATCCAGCTCCGCACGCTCCGGAACGAGCTGCCGGTGCGGCTGAACGAACGTCTCACGGTGACACCGTTCCGCGTGCCGCATCGCCAGGAGTACTCGGAGACGGTGGGGCTCCGCATCGATGGACCGTCGCGCTCGGTCCTTTTTCTTCCCGACATCGACAGCTGGGAGGAGCTGGACGCGACGGGAACGCCCATCGAAGAGCGCCTCGCGGACGTGGACGTCGCCTACCTGGACGGGACCTTCTACGCGAACGGCGAGATCCCCGGGCGCGACATGTCGGGGTTCCCGCACCCGTTCATGACGCACAGCATGGAGCGCTTCGCCCCGCTCGCGCCCGACGCGCGCCAGAAGATCCGCTTCATCCACCTCAACCACACGAACCCCGCCCTGATGGGCGACAATCAGGCCCGCCGGGCCCTCGAGGCGCGTGGCTTCCGCGTGGCCGAGGAGATGGAGCGCGTCGATCTGTGATGGCGGGATGCGAGCGCCCGACGTCATCGTGTCGGGATACTTCCGGGGCAGCGTCGATCTTGGGGGCGGGGCGCCTGACGCGTGCGGGAAGCGTGGACATCTACGTCGCCAAGTTCGACGCGGCCGGCAACCACCTCTGGAGCCAGCGCTTTGGCGACGCCGCTCGAGTGAGCACCCAGCCAAGAGTCAAGGAGCGGTCCAAGAACAACCTCGAGACCCGCGCGGTGAAGTGTCTGGTCAGGTTGTGGAGCGGCTGCCATTTGGGGAGCCGAGTGGCTCGGGTGGTTGTGCTTCCCGAGAACCCAGATCACCAGTGAATCTCCAGGTTCGGACTTCGCAGTCGTGTCACATGTGGCGGTGCGCAATCGAGGCTGATCTCAATCAGGATTCAGAACAACGAGTACCGGGTTGACCGACGCCCCGAGGTCAGTGCCGGCTTCGACGTTTCCCCCGGCGAGGTTTCCGGCGTCCACCTTCGGGGCGCCGACCAGACTCCCTCCGACCGGTGTCTTCGGGTGCATCCGGCGGAGCGTGCAGCGTGTTCTGGTAGTACGCGTCGAGCAGCATGGCGATGACCGCCAGCTCGTCGTCGTTGTCGCCCAGCTTGCGGGCCAGCGGCAACATGCGCTGCATGCGCTCCTGCACCAGGCGATCGAGGTTGCGCAGCCTCGCCTCGAGAAGTGCGATGACCCGCTCCGAGACCACCGCCTGCACGTCCTCGTCCGTCGGAAGCTCCCGATGCTCCATGTCGACGCCGTACTGGCGCACCACGGCCTTGAGCCGCATCTTCTCCAGCACGTCCACCAGTGAGATGGCCTCGCCGCTCGCACCCGCCCGGCCCGTCCGGCCCGTCCGGTGGATGTACGACTCGGGATCCTCGGGGAAGTCGTACAGGATCACGTGCGAGAGGTTCTCGATGTCGATGCCGCGCGCGGCCACGTCCGTGGCCACGAGGAAACGCAGCTTCTTCTTGTAGACACGGGCGAGCACCTTCTCGCGTAAGTTCTGCGAGAGATCGGAGCTCAGCTGATCGGCGTCGTAGCCGAAACGTTGCAGGACCACCGAAACGTAGTTGGCCGTCGCCTTCGTGTTGGTGAAGACGATGGCCGACTCCGGGTTCTCGACCTCGATGATGCGCACCAGACAGCGGTCCTTCTCCATCGCCGGCACTTCGTAGTAGACGTGCTCGGTCTCCACCACGTGCTCGCCGCCATGGCTCAAGCTCAGGCTCTCCGGATCCCGCAAGAACTGCCGGGCCATCGTGCGCACGCTCGGAGGGTAGGTGGCGGAGAACATGAAGCCACAGCGGCTGGCGGGCAGGTACGCCGCCAGGGCCTTGATGTCGGGGTAGAAGCCGACCGACAGCATGCGGTCCGCCTCGTCGAACACCAGGATCTCCAGACCGTCGAGCGCGAGGGTCCTGCGCATCAGGTGATCCAGGATGCGTCCCGGTGTCGCCACCACCAGGTGGGCTCCCCTGCGCAACGCGTCCAACTGCGGCCCGTACCCCACGCCCCCGTACAGGGCCACGCTGCGGATGCCGGTGCCGGCGGCCAGTGCCTGGGCCTCGCCGAGAACCTGGCGTGCGAGCTCGCGCGTCGGGACGAGGACGAGCGCCTGGCAGCGCGGGCTGTGTGGATCGACATGGGCCATGATCGGCAGGATGAAGGCTCCGGTCTTCCCCGTACCCGTGCGCGACTGCACCATCAGATCGCGCCGTGCCAACAGGTATGGAATCGCCTTCGCCTGAACCGGCATCAACGAGGTCCATCCCATCCGCGCGACCGCTTCGCGCAGGAGGTCGGGCAGATCCTGGACGCTGGTTTCCGGCAGGGAGCTCTCGGGCTCCAGCGCCTGCTCCGGCGCGTCGTCGGGTCGCCCATCGGGTTCGTGCGTCATCGTGCGCTTGCCTCCCATCGGCCCCGCCTACGACCGCCGCGGGCGATGCCGCCGCAGGATACCAGTATCCCGTCCGGCTGGGGAGCCCGGAGAAGGCCGGGCTGGCGGGAAGGAAGGCGGGACGACTCGAAGCGGGCCTCGATGGCGCGCCCAACGTCTGGATGACCGAGGAAGACCAGGCCGCCCCGAAAGAGCTGCGATGCCCCGACATGTGGGACGATTTGACTTCTCTGCGGCCGCTGTCTTTGTTGGACCCACCCACCCCGAGAACAACCGGCGAACAGAACGAATCCAGAGCACGGCAACCGGCTTGCGGCCGGCGGGAATGCACCGAGGCGACCGGCTGCGCCACGCGACGGCGAGCGCGCCTGACGCGGGCGTCCGGACGCGTGCATGCCGGGCGCGCTCGCGGCAGACCGCCGAGCCCGACCTCGGAGCGCGAGACATGAGCGACAGGTCGACCCGACGCACGTTTTGCGGGTGGATCCTTGCGATGTCCTTGTCGTCCGCACCCGCCCACGGCCAGGGCACGCTCCGCCACGGAGTCGTCACCGGCAGCGTTCGTGAGGCCGAGACAGGCGAACCCATCCACGACGCCAACGTCGTCGTCCTGGGGACCACCTGGGGCGCCGCGACCTCCAGTCAAGGCACCTTCCAGATCCGATTGCCCGCCGGAACGTACCCGATCCTCGTCTCGTTCATCGGCTTCGAACCGCAGACGCGGACCGGCGTCCTGGTGGAGGCGGATCGGACCACCGTGCTCGAGTTCCGCCTGAAGCAGGCAATCGTGGAGGAGCTGCCTCCGATCGTCGTCAGCGCCGATTACAAGAAGCCCGACGTCGGGTTGTCGAGCAACCCGTTCGTGGCCACCGAGGACGACTTCAGGACCCTGCCCGTGGACGAGGTCGAAGAGGTCATCGCCCGGAGCCCCGGCGTGGTGATGCAGGGCGGCGAGTTGAAGATCCGCGGCTCCCGGACGAGCCAGATCCTGTACCAGATCGACGGAATGGACGTCAGCAACCCGCTTTCGAACAGCCACGTCGATCTCAGCCTGCTGTCGGTCGCGCGGTCCGAGCTCATCACCGGCGGCATGGACGCAGAGTACGGCAACGCGGTGGGAGCGATCGTCAACTTCACGACCAAGTCGGGGGGGCGGCGTTTCGAGGGAACGTTCCGCTACACCACCGACGACTACGGCCGTGCCGACAAGACGTTCACGAACTACGATCGCCTCGCACTGGGGCTCGGCGGCCCGACGCCGTTCGAGGATCTGGCCTGGTACTTCTCGGGTGAGGCGACGTATCAGGACGGCGAGTTCCTCACGACGAAGCGCTACCCGGAACACGAGGACCTGGGCGGCCTCGTGAAAGCGAAGGAGCGCGCCAACGCGGACCACCGAGCCCAGCTGCGCCTCGACTGGAAGCCGAGCCGTGCGCTCAGGATGTCCGGCGAGCTCACGATGTCGCAGAGCCGTTCGGATCCGTACGTCCACAACTGGACGACCGAGGGCTTCGTGGGGAGGGTCCTCGTCCTCCCCGAGGTGCGCCCGAATCGGGTCCATCGCGGCCTCTACAGCATCGCGGGAAGCGTGACGATGCACGCGGGGCCATGGCTGGAACGGGCCCGGCGGGCGACCTACGCCGACATTCGCGACGACCCGGGCTGCCGCTACTGCTGGATGCCGACCGCCGCGGACCAGAGAATCCGTGCGGTCCGCGTGGTCGACTTCCAGGGACGTGGCGCGCACAGTCCGCTCTTCGCCTTCGTCGACCTGGTGCTCTTCGAAGGCTTCCAGGGACCGATCTCGCGCTGGGTGCCGGATCTCGAGGGGGATCCGGGTGATTCGAACAAGGCGTACTTCAACTCGGCGGAACACACCCCGACGATCCGGGAGAACAGCAGGCAGCTCAAATGGACGCTGACGCACACGCTGTCGCCGAGGACGTTCTACGAGGTCAAGGTTTCCCGCCTGTCGTTCGACGCGAGGAGCACGGTGAACGGCAAGACGCCGGAGGAGTTCGCCACGCCCGGGAGGTTCGTGTGCGAACCGGGTCGGGGACCGCGCCGCATCGGTAGCGTGGACTTCTACACCGACCCCGACGTGCCCTTCTTCGTCACCGCGAACGACCAGCCGTTCTACCGGCGCCGAAACACGGCGACGTACCTCCTGCGAGCCGACGTCACGACGCAGCGCTGGAGCAGCCACAAGGTCAAGGGTGGTCTGTTGCTGGAGTACAGCGACCTCGACGTGGCGAGCCTGGCGTTTCCTGGCCAGCAGCGCCAGTTCGGCGACGCCTACGGGCTCGGCCGCAACGTCTTCCACAGCTGCAGCCCGGAGGGCTCGTTCTACATGCAGGATCGCTGGCAGCACGAGGGCATGGTGGTGAACGGCGGACTGCGCTTCGACTTCTTCTCGCCCGGATCCGGGGTCGGGATCGACATCCGCAGCAAGGAGATCCGGCACGACGTGGAACGCTGGCAGGCGCAGTGGAGCCCGCGCCTCGGCCTGGCGTTCCCGATCACCGATCGCGACGCCTTCTACTTCCACTACGGGCGCTTCATCCAGTTTCCACCGAAGAGCCACATCTTCGCCTCCCAGGACGCGCACGTGGCGTTCGGGACCCTGGGCAATCCGAACCTCGATCCCGAGTCGTCGATCAGTTACCAGGCGGGGATCAAGCACCAGTTCTCGAACAATGTCTCCGGGCAGGTCGCCTTCTTCCACCGGGACTATTTCGGTCTGGTCTCCTCCATCGAGGTCACGGATGACTCGACCGGCAGCCAGAACCTGCGTTACGTGAACCGGGCCTTCGCGAGCAGTCGTGGGATCGAGCTGCAGATCGCCAGGTCCTTCGCCGGTGGATTCGCCTTCGACGTGGCGTACACGTTCTCGCACGCCGACGGCGTGGCCTCCGACGCCGACTTCGGACGCCAGGCGCAGGGGCTCCGCTTCCTCCCCACGGGTGAGCTGCCGCTCGACTGGGACCAGAGGCACACGTTGAGCACGACACTGACGCTCGCCCGCTCCGGGGACTGGTCGGCGACCGCGATCCACACCTACGGCAGCGGGCTGCCGTGGACACCGTTCTTCCGCTTCGAGAAGAAACAGGATCCGCTGCTCGAGAACTCCCGGCGGCTGCCACCCACGAACCTCGTCAGCTTCCGCGCCGAGAAGTGGTTCTCGATCCACGGCAAGGATCTGCGCCTGCTCTTCGAAGGCCGCAACCTGCTCGACGAACGGGAGGTCTTCCGCCTCGCTCCGGGTGTGTTTCCGGCGCTCGCGTACGCGACCGAGGCCGACACGGCCTACGCCACCGAGACCGGGCGCTTCGGGGGCGCCTACCTGCGCGACACCGACGGCGACGGGCAGGACGAGTTCTTCGCGGTCCACGACCCGCGCGTGTTCGGCCCGCGACGCCTGTTCCGCATCGGCCTGGGAGTCGGGTTCTAGAAGGGGGCGCGCCGCTGGGACGTCTCAGGCACGGGACAGCTCCGGCGGCGCCAGTCCCCGGACCTCGAGCTTGACGATCGTGCCGCCGGCGGGGCCGTGGGTCCACGAGATCGCGCCTCCCAGGATGGCGGCGCGATCGCGGATGCTGCGCATCCCGACGCCGGACTCCGGGGAATCCGCGATTCCCCGGCCGTCGTCCTCGATCATCAGCTCGAGGGAGCCGGAGTACCAGCGGAAGCGGATGCGGATCCTCCCCGGCCGAGCGTGCTTGACGGCATTGGTGACGGCCTCCTGCACGATCCGGAACAGGTGCCCCTTCTTGTCGGGGGGGAGGGGCGGCTCCTCACCGAGCCGCGTGCAGGTGATCTTCGGACTCCCCGGCAGGCTGCAGATGTGCTCCTGCACCACCGAGAAGACGTCGCCGATCTCCAGTTCCGGCGGGTGCAGCAGGCGCGAGAGCTGCCGAATGCTGCTGATGGCCAGCCGCGTGGCCTCGACCTCGTGAT
>JBHHXQ010000060.1:0-12356 GCA_046757105.1 Candidatus Krumholzibacteriia bacterium | reverse complement strand
GGGCCAGCGCGGGCGAGATCTCACCCGTCCGCAGGTTCTTGACGTACAGCGTGTAGCGCTCGGCGCCGTTCGTGTCCACCGCGTACGCCAGCAGGCCGTGGTTGGGGCTCACGGCGAAGTTGCCGAGAGCGAAGTGGTCGTGCCCTTCGGCCAGCGCGTTGAGGTCGAGGAGGATCTCCTCCGGCGCCTCGAGGCGGCCCTTCCTGCGGCAGTGGATCCGGTAGCCCTTGCCCTGCTCGGTGCGCCAGGAGTAGAAGTAGTCGCCCTTGCGGTACGGGACGGACTCGTCGGTCTCCTGGATGCGGCCGACCATTTCGTCGTAGAGCGTCTCTTGCAGGTCCTCCGTGTGCTTCATCATCAGGTCGGCGTAGGCGTTCTCCTGGGCGAGGTACGCCCGCACCCTGGGATCGTCCCGCCGGCGCAGCCAGTGCCAGGGATCGTCGATCTCCTCGCCGTGGTAACGGTGCACGTGCGGGACCTGCTTCGCGACGGGTGCCTGCAGCGTCATGCCTCCTCGCAGAATCTGGCGCTCGGCCTGCGGGAGAACCGAGAACCCGTTCCCGGGCGCGCGCGTGCCTCTCACACTCGACCCGACGCCCGACCCCCGCGCGCACGGCGTCGCGGCGACGAAATCGGCCACGACCAGAAGAACCGGCAACCCCGCGCGCCGCAGCATGGGACCCTCATTCGCTCTGGGGGTGCTTGGCGCAACACCACCCGAAGTCCCACGAATCTATCACCGCAGGCCGAACCAGACCGCTCCGAAGTGCTGAACCGATCCCTCCTCTCCGGTGTCGAATCGAGACCTGCAGAATCCGGCGCCAGACGGCCCGGCGCCGCCGACCTCCGGCGCAGGAAAACGTCCGGATGAGCGCCCATCTCCGCATCCGGCCAGCACCAGCGAGCGGGTCCCGATCGGCCCCTGGCGCATTCTGCAGGCGGTGCCACGGAGAGTGAAGGAATTGCCGGCGCTTTCATGGGGCGTCGCACGATCGATCACGCGCCGAGGTGTCTCCAGCGTGGACGACCGGTGTGAACGGAGTCCACGGTTCGGGCGATCCAAGACATGCAGGGGGAATCGCGCGGACGCGGGGCGCCGCGATTCCCGGCGCAGCTGGATCAGCTCTTGTTGCGGTGCCGAACGAGCGTCTGTCCGAGCTCGCCGACGACGTCCGCGACCGAGCGGCAGCTGGTATCGACCGTGATGTGCGACCGGGAGTAGAGCGGGTCGCGAGCGGCGAGGAGGGAGCGCAGCTCCTGCATGGCGGCCGGGTTTCCTCGCATGGGGCGTTGGTCACCCTGGCTGACGACACGGTCCCAGTGATCTTCGGGCTCCGCGCGCAGCCAGACGGTGAAGCAGCGGCGGCGCAGAAGCGCGAAGGTTTCGGGCTCGGTGACGATGCCGCCTCCCGTGGCCAAAACACCCTTGGGAGTGCTCGCGAGGAACTGCGCCAGCGTCTCGCGCTCGAGTCGGCGGTAGCAGGCCTGGCCTTGCAGCTCGAAGACTTGCTCGAGTGGCAGTCCGGCGGCCTCTTCGATCAGGGCGTCGAGTTCGTAGAAGCCGACGTCGAGTGCTTGCGCCAGCCGCCGCCCGACGCTGCTCTTGCCGGCACCACGCAGGCCGAGCAATGCGACGAGTGGCCCTGTCGTGGCCGCAAAGCGGGCGGCGAGCCAGTCGAGAACCTCGACCAGCTCTTCGGACGTGCGGTCTCGAAGCAGTGCGTCGATTCGCAACCTGGTGCCGGCTTCCCCGGATGCGGCCGGAGTCGCCGTAGAGGGTGAGTCCAGGAACTCGGAGAGCGGCCGACCGAGCGCTTGGGCGACCTCCTGGAGGCGCAGGATCGAGATGTTGGCTTCTCCCGACTCCAGCTGCGCCAGGAACCGCACGGAGACCCCGGAGCGTACGGCGAGCTTGCTCCGGCTCTCGCCGAGCGCCTGCCGGTGGCGCCGCACCCGCACGCCGATCTGGCTGAGAAGATCCAGCGAATGCACGGGGGCGGCGGGGGGCACGCCGGGCCCTGCCGCTTGCCGGACGGACTCAGGACGTCTGGCCCGGGACCGGGTCGTTCTGGGCCGCGCGGCCTTCGGGCCCGGGCGCTTTCTGCGCGGACCTGCCATGCCTGCACTATAATGCATATGGCACGCGGCTGCCAAGTCGCCGGCTGCAGTATATTGCGCACACCGAACCAACACGGGGCCCACGAGCCCGACGCTGGCGGGCGGACAGCGTGCCCCTACCGTACGCGCGGTTCAGCAGTGCGCCGAACGCAAGCGAACGTGTGGCGCGGCCAGCCGTTCGGCTCTGCACCGGCCCGTCTCGGGTTCATGCATCGCCGCTCCGGCGGGCGATCCTGCCGATCACGCGGGAATGTCGGGTTCCCCCTCTGTCGGCCACCGGGCCTCGGGGATGTCGCCGTCTCCGTCGGCGATCGGCGTCTGATTCGCGGCCATCGCGTTGCCACTCGTCTCGTCGTCGCCACCATGAACGGACGACATCTCGGCGCCATCCAGTTCGCGAACACTCGAGTTGCCGGCAGGCTTCACGTCTTCTGTCATTCTGCGTACCTCCGCCGCCGAACGCCGATCCCGTCCGGCCATCTGGATGCAGTTGCCCATCCGCACGGGCCCGGGCCCGTCAGGGCAAAGTTCCCCCCTGACAGGCAATGCGCCGAACGGGCCGCGGAAGGCCAACGGCGGTGCTGTCACCCGTTCCGCTCTGCACTCGCACGTCTCGGGTTCTCACATGAAACGGGGGTCCGGCGGCGCGATCCCCCACTGCGCTTCCTCCTGCGCCGGACGCCGAAGCCGTCCGGCTGCCTCGATGCGATCGCCCATCCCACATGCACTGGGGCCATCCGGGCGAACATCCCCCTAATGTGTCATGCGACAAACGGAGCGCAGAAGGCCAAGCCTGGCGAGGCCGAAACGGCGTGATGCCGCTCGACACGTGAGGATGTCGACGCTGGAGACGTGCGCACGTCGATGTTGGAGAAGCGTTCCGAGAGCGGTATGATTACCGAAGCGCACGAGACACGTTCTGCAGGTGACGGACCGCGGCCGAGGTCCGCAGCCCACCGCGACCTGGGCCGCCCGGCCCGAGGTGATTCCTGTGGTCCCTGCGTCGCCGGGGAACGCGCCTCGCCAGTGGCTCGAAACCCTTCCACGGGGGATCCATGACCCAGAAGCTCACGCTACTTCTGAAGGCGGCAGCGGACGGCGATTCCACGGCCGCCGAGGAGGTACTCCCTCTCGTGTACGGGTCTCTCCGGCGCCTGGCGCAGAACAAGATGGCGAAGGAGACGCCGAGCCACACGCTGCAACCGACGGCTCTCGTTCACGAGGCCTACCTGCGCCTGGTGAAGGACGCGAGCGCCCGGTGGGAGAACCGACGCCACTTCTTCGGCGCCGCCGCCGAGGCCATGCGACGCATCCTCATCGAGAGAGCGCGGCGGTACAAGAGCGTCAAGCATGGTGGCCACCTGGAGCGCGTGCCCTACGTCGAAGCTTCGATCCAGGATCAAGAGCGAAGCGAGAAGCTGCTGGCGCTCGACGAGGCGCTCGAGAAGCTCGAGCGCAAGCACCCCCGGAAGGCCAAGATCGTCAAGCTGCGTTACTTCGTGGGGTTGACGATCGAAGAAACCGCAGACGCAGTCGGCGTTTCACCGGCGACCGTCAAGCTGGATTGGAGCTTCGCGCGCGCCTGGCTGCTCCGGGAGACCGCTCGAATCACGCCGGTCCCCGCGTCGGCGCGCATGCGGTCCGCCGGGAAGAAGCCGGGTTGACCCGCGCACCGTCCGTCGGATTCTCGAGTCGAAGCGAGTGGGGACGAATCGGCAGGGTGAGCCGGAAGAGCGCGAGCCGGGAAACCACCGCGCACGCGGAGACCCGGGAGTCGGGACCGGCGCGAATCGGCACAGCCGCGAATCGCCCGCCCGCCGCAAACTGGAGGCTCGAAGGTGGACCGCGAGAAACGCCTCGAGGCGCTGTTCCAGGATCTCGCGCCGCTGCCCGCGGAGGAGCGTCGAGCCGCACTCGATGCCCGCTGCGGCGACGACCCCGAGCTGCGCAAGCAGATCGAATCGCTCCTCACGTTCCATGACCGCAGCGGCATCCTCGACGAGCCGCTCGACCTCGCCGCCATGGGGCTGCCGTCGTCGCCGTCGGCGGACGACGGGGACACCCCGGAGCCCGGCGACGCCATCGGGCCCTACCGCATCCTCGAGGTCCTGGGGTCCGGCGGCATGGGCGCGGTCTGTCTGGCCGAGCAGAGCGAGCCCGTGCGCCGGCGCGTGGCCCTCAAGCTCATCAAGCGGGGCATGGACTCGCGCGAGGTGATCGGACGCTTCGAGTCGGAGCGTCAAGCCCTCGCGCTCATGGACAGCCGCCATATCGCCCGCATCCTCGATGCCGGATCCACCGAGGACGGCCGTCCCTACTTCGCGATGGAGTACGTCGACGGCGTTCCGATCACGGAGTACAGCGATCGCCGCAAGCTGAACGTGCGCCAGCGGCTGCAGCTCTTCCTGCAGGTGTGCGAGGGCATCGAACACGCCCACCAGAAGGGGATCATCCATCGCGACATCAAGCCGACGAACATTCTCGTCACCACGGATGGCGACGAGTCGGTGGTGAAGGTCATCGACTTCGGGATCGCGAAGGCGGTCAATCCGGAGTTCCTGGACCGCACGAGGGAAACGGCCCACGGCATGATTCTGGGCACGCCGGAGTACATGAGCCCCGAGCAGGCCGGCACCGGTGGCGCGGACATCGACACGCGCACCGACGTCTACTCGTCTGGCGTCGTATTGTACGAGCTCCTCGTCGGGGACCTGCCGTACGATCGCGCCGCGCTCGAGAAGGCTTCCCTCGCACAGATGCAGGAGCGGCTGCGCACGGCACAGACGCCCAAACCGAGCCAGCGGCTCGCAGACCTCAGCGATTCCGACTCCTCGACCAACCGCCGGACGACGCCAGCCGGCTTGAAACGACTGCTGCGAGGGGATCTCGACTGGATCGCCCTGAGAGCCCTGAACAAGGACCGCTCCCGGCGCTATCAGTCCATTTCCGAGCTGGCCGCTGACATCCGCAGATACCTCGGCGACGAGCCGGTCCTCGCGAGTCCGCCGAGCGCACGCTATCGGCTGACGAAGTTCGTGCGCAAGAACCGCGCCGCGGTCCTCTCATTGGCTGCCGTCGTGCTCGCCCTGGTGTGCAGCAGCATCGCCAGCACCTACTTCTACCTGCGCGAGCAAGGCGCCCGGGTCGCAGCCGAACGGAGTGCGCGAGCGGCCATCGAAGAGGCCCGGCGCGCCGACGCGGTGAGCGACTTCTTCCGTCACGTTCTCGTCTCGGCGGCACCCGAGAACAGTGGGGGCGACACGCTCACGGTCTTCGAGGCCATCCAGTTCGCCGTCTCGCAGATCGACACGACCCTGTTGGGCGAACCGCGCGACCGGGCCGCCATCAAGGCGACGATCGGCGGCACGTATCTGGAAATCGGCGACTACGGGAATGCAGAACGCCAATTGGCCGATGCGGTCGATCTCTTCCGGACGCTTGTCGACCCCGACGTCGACGAGTTCACGCACTGTCTGACGATGCTGGGGCAGCTGCGCTCCTACTCGGATCTCGAGGAAGCCAAGAAGCTGCACTTCGAAGCCCTGGAACTCGCCGGGAGAACGTATGGTGTCCAGCACTTCCAGGTCGCCGTGATCGGCATCAAGACCGCGTACATCCTGCAGAAGGCCGGGGAGGTGGCGGCGGCGGAAGAGCTCCTCAGGGAGTCGATCGACATTCTGAACACGGTCCCCGAAGAGGAAGCCGATCCACTGGAAGTCCAGAAAGCGCGGCTGCGGGCGCTTCAAACGCTGGCCAGACCGCTGCACCGGAGAGGCCGATACAGCGAGGCTCTCGACGTGCTGCACGAGGCGCTGGAGATCGCCCGCACGCTGCCCGGGGAACCCGAGTATTTCGATCCGACCTCCCACTACCTGATGGGAAAGATCTACGGCAAGATGCACAGGTACGAGGAGGCTGCGTCGGCGCTGACGCGCGCGTACGAGCTTCGAACCGAAATCAACGGTGCGGAGCACATGGGAACGCTCGTCGCACAAGGCTGGCTGGCGGTGGCGCTGACGGCGCTCGACGACGTCGACCGCGCCGGGTCGCTCCTCGAGCAGGCGCTGGAAACCTGCAGTCGCAACCCCGTCTGCCGGGCTGGCGAGATCTTCAAGTTCTGGTACCTGAAGGGCGAGCACCATCGTCTGCGCGACGACCTGGAGCGCGCGCGTGCTGCGTACGAGCTGGCGCTGGAAGGCTTGCTCGGCGTGTTGCCGGGGGATGACCCGTGGATCGCTGCAGCCCGACACGGTCTCGGACAGGTGAGTCGGCGGCAGCGCGAGTTGGATGTCGCGGCAGAGCATTTTCGATCCGCGGTGGAGATCCGGCGCAACAGGCTCGGGACCGAGCATCCCGACTATCTGGAATCGGCCTACATGCTGGCCGACGTCCTCATCCAGCAGCAGCTCTACGCCGAGGCCGGGCCTCTGGCCAAGGCCTGCTACGACGGGCGCCTCGAGGCGTTCGGGCCGCAGGATGCGATGACCCGCGCCGCCGTCGAGCTGAACGTCCGACTGTTCCGGGCCTGGGGTCGACCCGGCGAACTGGATCTCTGGCAGAACCTGCTCGAGGAGGTCTCGTAAGCGGCGGGAGGGCGGCAGGTCGAGACGCGAGGGAAAGACTTTGGCCGATTGACTCGAAGAAGTCGCATGAACTTGTGAGGGGGAGTCGGTGCCTGGGCCGCAGCGCTCTTGGCCCTGCCCTCTCCGGGTTCGACACGGCTGGGCGGCGGCATCTGCGCCGACCCGGCGAGGAGGCGCCATGCAAGCTCGAAAGAAACTGCATCTCCACAAAGAGACCGTCCGAGATCTCACCTGGAGCGAGCTCGGCTGGATCCGGGGTGGGACCGACCGTTTTCCCTTTCAATCGGTCGAATGCCCCGACCATCCCCGCCCCCAGCCGACCACCGACACGCACGACACGGGAGCCGACACCAGCGACCCGATGATCTTGTCGTACGAGTGCGTGCAGAACACGGAGGTCTGATCTCCCTCCCCCCGTCGCCGGACGGCACGAACCCTGCCGTGCCGAGGGCCGGTCACCATCCCGGTGCCCGCCGCTCCAGGGCACCGGCGACGAGCATGTCCCGCTCCCCCGGGAGCCGTACGACAGCGTCCTGGGCGCGCGCGCGCCGGAGCCCAGCGGTTCTTGCTATGATTGGGTCTCGAGGCCGCTCCGGCGGCGCGCGATCCGGCGTCCCTTTCCGAGACACGTCATGCGACATTTCCCACCCAGATCCTCTCCCGTGCCTGCCGCGGACGAGCCCGGCCTCGATCGGCGGGTGGTGGACCAGGCCGAGCCCAGCGAATCGACTGCCGGCCCCGGCTCCGACCTCTTCCGGGAAGAAGCCCTCCGGGAGCACCTCAAGAGCCGCAACGAAGGCGACATCCTGCGGATCTCCCCCAGATGGACCCACGCCGTGTACTGGGTTCTCCTGCTGGTCGTGTTCGGCACGCTCGCGTACGCGGTTCTCGGTCGGATGCACGAGTACGCGTCCGGTCCCGCCATCGTCCTGCGGGCGGATCAAACGGAATTGACAGCGCTGGCGGCAGGGACGGTCGAGAGCGTCGACGTGCTCCCGGGCGACCGGGTCGGCGACGGACAGGTCCTCGTGCGCTTCCACGCCGAGTCGGAGCGAAGCATGCTCGAACGCCAGCAGGTCGAATTCGACCTGGAGCTGGTCCGTCTCCTCCGGGACCCCGAGGACGAGGGGGCGCGGGCTGCGCTCGCCAAGCTGCGAGCGCAGATGCGGCTGGCCGAGGCTCGACTCCAGGAGCGCGTCGTGCGCGCCCCACATGCGGGCTCCGTGCACGACGTGCGCATCCGCCCGGGGCAGCGTCTCGGCGCCGGCGAACCCGTCCTGTCGCTGGTGACGTCGGACCGCCAGCACCAGCTCATCGCCTTCGTGCCCGGCCAGTACCGGCCGCTGCTCGAGTCCGGACAACCGCTCAGGCTGGAGGTGACCGGCTACTCGCACGCCTACGTGGACCTCGTCGTGCGACGCGTCGGTGACGAGGTGATCGGCCCGACGGCGGTGCGCCGCATCCTCAGCCCGGAGGTCGGGGACGCCATCGCCATCGCCGGCCCCGTGGTCGTCGTGCGTGCGGACCTGCCCGAACCCACCTTCTCCGCCGGCGGCGAAGAGCATCCGTACTACGGCGGCATGCACGGCGTCGCGGAAGTGCGGGTCCGCGACGAGCGCATCCTGGTCACGCTGATCCCCGGTCTGAAGGCTCTCGTGGAGAAGTTCCGTGACTGACGACGCCGGCCCCGCATCGAGCACGCAGGATCGCTTCCGTTCGCTTCGGGAACGTTTTCCCGCCGTGATGCGCCTCGAGCACAGCGCCCGGCGCCGCCGGGTCCCCTACATCCAGCAGAACCACCCGACCGATTGCGGCCCTGCCTGCCTGGCGATGGTCCTGCGGTTCCTGGGACGCGAGGTGGGCGTGTCCGAGGTTCGCGACCATCTCGGCGCCGGGCGCGACGGTGTCTCGGCGCTGGCCCTCATGGACGCGGCGCGCCTCTACGGCCTGCGCGGCCGCGCGGTGCGGCTGGACCTGCAGGACCTCGACTACCTGGAGCGCGGCGCCATCCTGCATTGGCGCATGAACCACTTCGTGGTTCTCGATCGCATCACCCGCAATGGCGTCGAGATCGTCGACCCGGCTCTGGGGCGACGGCTCGTCACGATGCAGGAGCTGGGGAAATCGTTCACCGGGGTCGCACTCAGCTTCGAGCCCACGCACACCTTCGAGCCCGGCACCAAGGCACGCTCGCGGGTCTGGCAGTACCTCCGGAGGTTCCTCCGCCACTCCGATCTGATGACCAAGATCCTGGTGACCTCGGTGTTCACACAGGTGTTCGCCCTGGCGCTCCCCATCTTCACGGGGGCGATCGTCGACCGGGTGGTTCCGCGGGGAGACGTCGATCTGCTGCTGGTGATCACCGCGGGGATCGCGATGATCGTCGTCTTCAGCTTTCTGACCTCGTTCCTGCGCGCGCACCTCCTGCTCCACCTGCGCACGAACCTGGACGTGCAGATGGCCCTGGACTTCCTGGACCATTTGATGAAGCTGCCCTTCTCGTTCTTCCAGCTGCGGCAGACCGGCGACCTGATGATGCGCCTCAACAGCAACACGACCATCCGGGAGACCCTGACCTCGACGGCGCTGTCGGCCGTGCTGGACGGCGTCCTCGTCACCTCCTATCTCGCGGTGCTCCTGTTCACCCACCCGGGGCTCGGGCTCCTGGTTCTCGGTCTGGGTCTGCTGCGGGTCGGCATCTACCTGGTGACGCGCAGAAAGGTCCGGGATCTGATGTCCCGGAGCCTGCAGGCGCAGGCGGAGTCGTCCAACTACCAGGTCCAGATGCTCGAAGGGATCGAGACGCTCAAGAGCGCCGGCGCCGAGCGGCGGGCCATCGAGCACTGGTCCAATCTGCTCGTGGACGTGACGAACGTGTCCATCGCGCGCGGGCGGTTGAACGCCGTTGTGCAGTCGACACTCGGGGCCCTGGCCACCGCCTCGCCGCTCATCCTACTGGGCTATGGCGGCTACCTCGTCCTCCAGGGGGATCTGAGCCTCGGAACCATGCTGGCGATGAACGCCCTGGCCGCCGGCTTTCTCGGTCCACTCTCGTCCCTGGTCTCCACCGCCCTGCAGTTCCAGACCTTGAGCAGCTACCTGGACAGGGTGGAGGACATCCTCGAGAAGCAGCCGGAGCAGGACGCATCCCGGGTGCGACCGGCCCCGAAGCTGAGCGGGAAGATCGCCCTCGAGGGCGTTTCCTTCCGCTACGCGGAGCTCTCGCCGTGGGCGCTCCAGGACGTGTGCGTCGAGTTCGAGCCGGGGATGACGGTGGCGATCGTCGGCCGCAGCGGATCCGGGAAGTCGACGCTCGCGCGCCTTCTCGTCGGCCTCTACAGGGCCCCGACCGGAGAGATCCTCTTCGACGATCAGAGCCTCGACGGGTTCGACGTCGGATCGATCCGCCGCCAGATCGGCTTCGTTCCGCAGGTGCCGTTCCTGTTCGCGACCTCGATCCGCAACAACATCGCGATCACCGACCCGGACGTACCGCTTCCCTCGATCCAGCACGCCGCGGAGATGGCCCACATCCATCACGAGATCATGGAGATGCCGCTCGGCTACGACACGCCGATCACGGCCGGTGGCGCCTCGCTGGCCGGTGGCCAGCGCCAGCGCATCGCCCTGGCGCGCGCCCTCATGGGCCACCCGTCCATCCTCGTCCTGGACGAGGCCACCAGCCACCTGGACGCACTCGCGGAAGCCCGGGTGCACGAGAACCTCGAGAAGCTGCCGGCCACACGCATCCTGATCGCACACCGGTTGAGCACCGTCGTGGACGCGGATCTGATTCTGGTGATGGACCAGGGAAGGATCGTCGAACGAGGCCGGCACGACGAGCTGCTCGGGCTTGGCGGTCTGTACGCCAAGCTGATTCGCAGCCAGATGAAGGGAACGCGGCATCCGAGCATCGATCCGTGAATCGTATTCGCCCTCCGGCTTCTTCGCCATCCGCACGCCGCTCCTGCCCTTCGACGAGATCCGCCGCTGGGGAGAAGGCCTGCGCGCCGGTCGGGCCGCGGAGGATCTCCCCGAGGCTCTGGCGCACGACCGGAAACTCCTGCGGCAGCGCCTGCAGAGGATCGTTCGACGTTGCGAGATCCGCGACGCCCTGTTCGTCGCATCCCCCAGCCTGGACGAACGGCTGCAGGTGTGGTTCGACTCGCCCGACAGCGACAGGGGTACGGGTGTCGAACGCGCGCTCGTGAAGTACTTCGTTCGCATGGCGGGGCGCTGCACCCCCTTCGGCCTGTTCGCCGGCGGCTCCGTGGGCAGCCTCGGAGAACAGACCCGGCTCGAGCTGCAGGAGCGTGGCTGCTACCGCCGCCACACCCGGCTCGACATGGACTTCCTGAGCGCTCTGGTGGACGGGCTCAACCGCGACCCGGACCTGCGGCGCGAGCTGCGCTTCCGGCCCAACTCGAGCCTCTATCGCCTCGGTGACCGGGTGCGCTACGCCGAGGCCCGGCTCCAGGGCCGCGTGCGCTCGTACTTTCTCGTCGTCGCCGACGCGGACGAGTTCCTGCGCTCCACGCTCGAGCGGGCCGCTGGCGGCGCCCGACGCGCAGAGCTCGCCCGCGGACTCGTCGACGACCAGATCACGCTGCAGGAAGCCGAGGCGTACGTGGACGAGCTGATCGACTCGCAGATCCTGGTGCCCGACCTGGCACCGGCGGTCACCGGCCGGGAATCCATCGACGATGTCCTCGTGCAGCTACGCGACAAGAAGAGCACCCGAGAAGTCACGCGCACGCTGGACTCGGTGCGCGAGGGTCTCGCGCAGCTCGATCGCGACGGGCTCGGCGCCGGCGCGTCCCGGTACCGGGAGATCGCCGCATCCTTGAAGGATCTGCCTGCCGACACCGACATCGCCAAGCTCTTCCAGGTGGACATGACGAAACCCGCCGCCCGCATGCAGCTGGGCATGGACGTCGTGCACCTGATGATGCAGGGGGTCGAGATCCTCCACCGTCTGTTCGGCGCGGGTCCGAAGGACGCGCTCGAGGGCTTCCGGAGCGCGTTCAAGGAACGCTACGGCGACCGTGAGCTGCCCTTGGTGGAGGTTCTGGACGAGGAGATCGGAATCGGCTTTGGTGCTTCCAAGGCACCGGGGGCGGACGCGTCGCCGCTCCTCGCCGGGCCGGCGTTTCCGGCGCGGCCCGACGAGCGCACCAGGCCCGTGAACGCGCGGACGGCGTTCCTGCGCTGGAAGCTCGCCGAGACGCTCGCCGCCGGCAAGCCGGAGATGGTTCTGACCGACGAGGAGCTCGCCCTCTTCGAGACCTCGAACCTCCTGCCCCTGCCGGATGCCTTTCACGTCACCGCAGCCGTGCTGCCCGCGGACACCACGCATCCGGGACCGCGGCTGCTCGTCTCGGGAGCCGGCGGACCTTCGGGGGCGCGCCTGCTCGGCCGCTTCTGTCATGCGGACGCGGAGCTGCGCGAAATGGTCCTGGGCCATCTCCGGCAGGAGGAGGCGCTGCGAGCGGACTGCACGCACTTCGAGATCGTCCACCTGCCCGAAGGCCGCATCGGAAACATCCTGGCGCGACCGCTGTTCCGTGAATACGAGCTCGCCTTCCTCGGGCGCTCCGGAGCAGCGCCGGACCGCCAGCTCGACATCCGGGACCTGACGATCTGCCTCGACGGGGA
>JBHHXQ010000059.1:0-12359 GCA_046757105.1 Candidatus Krumholzibacteriia bacterium | reverse complement strand
ACAACGATTCCCCGGACAGCCGTCGCCGTACAGGTGCACGAGAAGATCCTGCTCGTGACTGGCACGCGCCCAGAAGCGGAGTGTGTATCCCACCCCGTCCCGGACCGCGATGGGCGACTGCCAGACCTTGAAGTGACCGCCGTCGGAGGTGATCGACTGCACGCGGATACGCGCGGCAGCGGGTGGCGACCGGAACTCCGAGGTGTCGGCGTCGAAGCTGCCCACCGACTGCCAGACCAGGCTTGACCACCCCGTCGTCCCGGCCGTGAAATCGCCGTTCGCCAGCAGCTCCGGCCCCGCCGGGAGCGCCACGCTGTACATGGCGCCCAGGGGTCGTCCCAGGTAGCCCTTGCCGCGGCCCGCGTGGTCGTACTCCGGCTCCCACCACAGGGCACCGTGTCCGGTCTGGTCCCCCGCATCGAGGCTGTAGTACCCGTCCCCCAGCAGCGAGGAAACGAGCGTGAAACGCTTGTGGCGTTCGAAGTCGGGCGAACGGTCGGGTTGCTCGGGCGTCCCCGTCCAATCCGCATTGATCACCTGGACCCGGTAGGGATCGGCCGAGAACGGGGCCACGAGATAACCTTCGGGAACTGCGAGCATCTCCTGGTACCAGTTGTAGCCGAACGGATTCCCCGGATCCACGTTGCTCCACCCGGAGGGGAAGAACTCGTACAGCGTGCCGTTCAACCAGGGGAAGTAGTCCGAGGCGCGGTTCGAGAGAATGGCCAGTGGACGGTCACGCTGGGCTTCGAGCACGTCGAGGCGTGCCCCCACGTCGTCCACGAGCACGCGCAGGGCCCGGTTCCACAGCGAGTCCAGATCCGCGTCCGCGTCCATGACGCCGTCACAGCGCAGTGGGTCGTGCGTCGGATTGCAGTCGGACTCGAGCTGCAGGTTGTCCTGGTTCCACGACAGCTGCCTCCAGTAGTTGTCGAGGAACACGCCGTCGAGCGAGGGCCGGGCGAAAACGAGCTCTTCGATGCGTTGCGCGATGTACTCGCGCCAGGTGCCCCGGGGACCGGAGCCGCCCAGCTCCGTGATGTTGACCATTCGCGATCCGGGCCAGTCGGCTGCGATGTCGCCGCGGATGTCGTACCACCACAGATCGTTGTCGGCGGCGTACGCGAAGTTCTGCTGTTTCCACGGGTCGGCCGGGTTCGGAGGCGACTCGACGCAGTAGGGGCACACGTACTGGAAGATCCTGATGTCTGGGTTGAGCACCCGAAGCCGCTGCAGATCCGCTTCGGTCCACACCGTGTTGAGAATGAGAAGATCCCACTGCGCCAGCGGCTCGAGCGCCGACGGATTCACCCACCCGTGCAGGTACATGTTGGCGAGGCGCGGATACGCGGGCTCGTTCTGCGCGCCTGCTGCGACGGCGCTCGAAGTCAAGGCCGGGACCAGGATCCGGAGAACCCCGCGTCGAATCGACCCTTGGAACGGGAGCACGCTCGGGACGCCTCGCTGTCGACTCGTCTGATGTCGAGGGTTGAACTCGTGACCATCCCCTCGGTGCATCGACCGAGCCACACACCGGCAAGGCGAAGGCGGGGAGACCTGCGAATCAAGAGGGCATTCTGCGGAATGAGGCGGTTCGATCTCCCGGAACCGGAGTCCGAACGCAGCCCTCTTTGCGCACGAAGCTTCGTGCGGTGTTGCACCTTGCGAGGAACCGCAGCCCGAGAGACCCGACCGGATCTCGGGTCGAAGGCCTCACGGATCGGAAGCCTCACGGGCCGGATCACGGCCCGGCCCGGACCTGGCAGAGCCGCACCCAGTGCGGGGGCGGTGGCATCTCCCCTCACGACCAATCTGTCGATTCGTGCGGCAGGCATGCGGCAAAGCGCCAGCGCGGCCTTCTGGGGCGGCGACCCGCTGGGTCAATCCCGCGCTCCTCGAGTACCACCACGGCATCCGCATCGAGTGGGGCGACACGCAGCTGGTTCCCGACCTGGCCGACGACGTCTGCTTCGAATCGACGCGAGCGACCCTCGGCGGCGGGAAGTCGGCATCTCCCAAGGATCGGGGGTTGGGTCTCGAGTTCGGGGGCATCGGCGGCCTCCGGTACGATCGCGCCACGGCTCCCCAGGCCACCGGCCCGCAGGACATGAGCCGTCACGGATTCACGGTGGTCTGCGACGTCGTGGCTCGGGTCGGGACACTGCCGGGTCCGGAGGCCTGGCGATGAGTCTCGAGGAGTTCCGGGCGACCCGACGCGGGGCGCGTGTGGGCTCGTGCCCGGTCGCGGGGCGCGAACGGGAGGGCACAAAGCCGGGGGCGCCCTTCGACTCGTCAGCGGACGAGGACGAGGCGCGTGTCGTGGCGTTGGCCCTCGGCGGCCAGCTCGGCGATGTAGATGCCGGAGGCGACGCGCCGGCCCACGTTCGTGTGGCCGTCCCAGCCGACGGCGTGCAGCCCGGGCCTGCGCAGCGCAGCGTCGAGGAGCGTGGCCACGAGACGCCCGCGCACGTCGAGAACGCGCAGCGTCACGGTTGCGGCCCGGGGCAGCTCGAACCGCACCTGCGTGCCGGGATTGAAGGGGTTGGGCCGTGCGCCGAGGAGCCTGACCGCGCGCGGCGCCCCCGTCCGCACCAGGTACGGCCCGAAGACGGTCGGGACACCACGGTCGCCCAGTGCGACCAGCCGGTAGACGTAGCTCTCACCCGCAAGGGTGCCGCGATCGACGAACTCGAATGCGCCGCGTGCAGCCGCGCCGACGGGTCGTGACGTCAGAAGCTCGTACGGGCCCGCTGGATCGGCAGCGCGCCGCACGTCGAACCGCGCCCCGGCATCCGAGCGCCAGGAGAGATGCACGGCCCCCGCGGACCAGGATGCGTTGAAATCGTACAGCTCGACCGGGACCGTGCCGTCGTTGCGGACACGCACCCGCACGGTGCAGGTGCGACCGCTGTTGAGCGAGGTCGCCGTCACCGTGAGCGTGCAGGGAGCCACACTGTGGATCTCGATGGGCACGAACGGGTCGTAGACCAGCATCGTGTCAGCGCCCGCCGTGAACGGGTCGAGCATGTAGCTCCTGACCGGCAAGAGCTCGCCGCAGTCGCTCTGGATGCCCACCTGCACGACGTCGGCGTTGAACGGACCGTTCTCGACGCGGAGCTGCAGCTGCAGGGTGTCCTCCTCGATGGCCGTGATCGAGTCCGGGGCGCTGAGCGAGAAGCCGAGATCGATCGGGGACATCATGACGTCCGGATCGCCGAACCGTCCATCGGTCCAGGGTGCATACAGAACGTGGTCGTCGTTCGCCGGTCGCATGAAGTCACCGAAATTCGGGATGGCCTCGGCAGGGACCTGCCACCAGGAACTCTGGGTCGTGACCCGAACGTTGGGAAGAAAGCTGGCGCCGCCGTCGTAGCTCGACGCCATGACGACGTCGGCGAGCGCGTGGCACGGGGCCCCGAAGCGCCGGTCGTACCAGAGCACGTGGACACCACAGTGGTCCGCGGCGATTGCCGGAAAGGCCTGGTCGCTGGGAGTCGAGTCGTCGTTGACCCGAACCTTGGAGCTCCAGTTGCCGACGCCGTCGGGCGACGAGACGAGCACGATGTCGCGATGGTCCGTGGCGACCGACGGCAGCGTCGTCGTGGTCCGGCGCACCCAGGCCACGTAGCTGCCGCTGAACATGGAGCGCTCGAACTCCAGAACATAGTCGCCCGTGTACGGCAGCGTGATGAGCAGGAACGCCTGGGCACCGATTCCGCGTGAGCTCTGCGCCAACAGCGTGTCCGCGCTTCCGCCCGCCGCGCTGAAGCACCACAGCTTGATGTGCGGGTGGAGGAATCCGCTCGGGTCGAAGAAGACGCGCAGGTGCTCGCCCGCGCTACCGCTGAATCGATAGAAATCGAAGTCGTCGCTCATCGGCAGGCTGCCCTCGATGAGCCAGTGCTGACTGGTATCCGGAAGCACCTGTGCAGTCTGCACGCTGCCGTTGTCCCCGGTGATCTCCGGAATGGCGTCGAGCACTCCCGTGAAGTCCATCTCCACGGCGTCGTGCCACGTGAGGTAGACCCGACCGCGGTTCGCCCCCGGGCTGGTGTCGACCGCGATGTCGGGGAACTCCACGCTGTGGTCGAGACGGTTCGAGCCGGGGGGGTTCGAGAACCACGACTCGATCACGGTGGCCGCGACGACGGGAGTCTCGAACGATTCCCCCCGCGTGGTCGAGCGTGCCACCTTCTGAACCGCGGGGCCTTGTCCCAGTCCACCCAGCACCCCGGATTCGAAGGCGCAGTACACCTCCCCGTTCGGCCCGATGGCCACTCGCGAGCCGGCGTTGTTCGTCTGGACCACCTCCGGCTGCACGATCACCGTGGAGTGGACCTCTGTCCCGTGGTCCTCGAGTGTGACCACCTCGATCTGCCCCCAACCGTTGAGCGAGAGCGAGGTGTTCGTGTAGGTCACGTAGAGGCGATCGTTCGTCGCGTCCAGCACCGCATGGTGGTGCTCGAGCGAGCTTCCGAGGTCACTGCCGGCAATGAGCATGGGCACGCTCCACTGCAGGACACCCCCCACGAAGCTCCCGCGCGACAGCGCCAGCCCGTAGTCACCGCTCCCGGGCCCCAGGAGGCCGTTGCCGATGTCGTACACGCTGACGTAGTACCAGCGCCCCGCGCCGTCGGTGCACACCACGGGATCGCCGAGCAACAGCTCCGAGGGGCCGACATTGCCCCTCAGGGGCAGCGAGCCCCCGTCGATCCAGGTGAGCCCTCGATCGAACGAGTACGCATAGGCCGAGTGCGTCTCGCCCGGGGAGAAGAAAGCCTCCGAATCCGTGAAGCCACAAACGAGGGTGTCGCCGCTCACGGCGATCGCCGGCTCGGTCTGCGTGCGGCCGAGTGGCTCCCCGGTCCGGTCGTTGACGGGCACGTTGAGCAGCCCGTTCGACGGATGCATGAAGGGGAGCTGCGAGGAGGCCTTGCCCTGGGCCGTTTCGCGGCACTCGTAGAAGCGCCGTCGCAGAGCCGCGACGTAAGGTTGTCCATCCAGGTCTTGATAGGGCCCGGGCACCATGCCCAGCCCGCCGGTGGGCAGGCGAAACTTGGCGGGAGCGCGCCCGATGCGTGTAGACGTCGCGGGCTCGCCGGCCGCTGCGGCCACGCCGAGGATGGCCACGGCGGCCGCCGCCAGCAGTGTCACGATCGCCTTCGGCGCGAGGCTGGATCGCACGCGCACCAAAATCCTCCCACGGATCCGGCTGGCCACACGGCAGGGGACGTGCACCGCCTCTCACCACGAGGCGTGGGTTCGGCTCTGCTCTGCCCGGGGGCGCCGGAGGACGCAGAAAGCCCGGCAAGGGGATGGCGAAGGGCCGCAAACGGGTTACCGAGGACTATACCACGAGTGCGGCCGGAAGGGGTGGCTCGAAGACTCGAGAATCCCGGGCTGGGTCAAAGTCCGCACGCGGGCCGGGACGAGGGGAAAGCTCAGGTGCGCGGAGCCCGACGGGGCGGGGTCGGAGAAGTCGTCGCGGCGTCACCGGGAGGACAGGCATCGCAGCCGCGCCCGGAGCCCCGGCCGCTGAACATCGGTTCGTCCTCGCCCTCGACCTGCAAGGTGGTGTGGTCGAGCCCGAAGCTCGCGCGCAGAAGCCGGTTGACGCCGAGGATGACCCGGTCGCGGTCGGTGCCCTCGTGGGTCACCACGTGAGCGGACAGACAGACCCGTCCGGACGTGATCGTCCAAACGTGCAGGTCGTGCACGTCGACCACGCCCTCCTGCCCCAGGATCACCCGACGCACGTCCGCGATGTCCATGCCGCGAGGCGCCGCCTCCATCAGCACGTCGGTGGCATCGCGCATCAACAGCCAGATGCGCGGGATGATGAAGACGGCAATGGCGAGCGACGCGAGGGGATCCGCCCGCCACCAGCCCAGCCCCATGGTGAGCGCCGCGGCCACGATCACCCCGAGAGAGCCCAGCATGTCCGCCAGCACCTCCAGGTAGGCCGCCCGCACGTTGAGGCTGCCCCGGGCGCCCGCGTGCAGAAGACGCACCCCGACGAGGTTCACGACGAAGCCCAGACATCCGATCAGTAGCACCGGAAACGCCTGGAACTCGGGCGGCTCGCGCAGCCGCGCGATCGACTCCCGAATCACGAAGAAGGTGACGAGCGCCAGGAGAACCGCGTTGGCGACCGCGGCCAGGATCTCGGCCCGGTAGTATCCAAACGTGCGGTGCGGCGGCGACGGCCGCGCCGCGAACCAGATCGCAAAGAGCGCCAGCCCGAGCGCGCCGACGTCCGAGAGCATGTGCCCGGCGTCGGCCAGCAGAACGAGCGAGCCGCTCCAGAGACTCCCCAGCACCTCCACGATCATGACGATGCAGGTCATCCCCAGCACCAGCGCCAGGCGCTTGCGGCTGCTCGCCGACGGCGTCCCCTGCGGATGCGTCATCCGGACTCCTTCAGGCTCGCGGCCGGCACTTCACGAACAGCAGGTTGCGCATCAGACGTCGCAGGAGAGGCCGGATCCCGAACGACATCTCCGAGGTGCTGAGCTCCACCCAGCGCTCGATCTGGAATCCACCCTTGTCGAGCATCCACCGCAGCTCGTCGGCGGCAAACTCGTGGAAATGCTCCGGACTCTTCCCGAACAGCCACTCCCAGGCGCTCCGGCGCGGCACGCTCACATAGAGCACGCCGTCGGGTTGCAGGACCTCGCGACAGCCGTCGAGAACCAGGAGGGGGTTCAAGAGATGCTCCAGAATCTCGAAGCCGGTGATGGTGGCATACGGACCCGGGCAGAAGTCCCGGATGCGCTCGCGATCGAGATCGTGCATTCCCGTGTTCTCGATGGTGACGCCGAAGCGCCGCTCGACCTCGCGGGCCAGGGCATTGGGGGGGCCGATGTCGAGGGCCGGAGGCTGGACGGACTCGATGCAGCGCAGCGTGGCGTCGAAGCGCCTGCGCGAGCCGGCCGCGTACGCCTTGCTGTCGACCTCCACCTCGGCCTGGATTCCGGCCCGATGGATCGACCTTCCTTCAGGATCTGCTGCCGTCATGAGCTCATCACGTCTCGCATCCTGCGCTCGAGGATCGCGCCGAAGTGGAAGGCGAAGCGACGCGCGACCGCGTCGACGGACGGCGCACGACCGAGGAGCTCCGCGATCGACGTCACCGCGCTCCCCTCCAAGCCGCACGGCACGATCAGGTCGAAGTAGCGCAGATTCGTGTGCACGTTGAGCGCGATCCCGTGCGAGGTGATCCAGCGCGACACGCGGACACCGATCGCGCCTACCTTCGACTCGAGCCCTGCGGGCTCCTTCACCCACACACCCGTGCGTCCCGGCACCACGTGTCCCTGCAGATCCCAGTCCTCGAGGACGCGAAGCATCACCCGCTCCAGATCCCGCACGTAGCGGTGCAAATCGCAGCGGTCGGGCCGCAGGTCGAGGATCGGGTAGGCGACGAGCTGGCCGGGGCCGTGGTAGGTCACGTCGCCGCCGCGGCCGGTCTCGAAGAGCTCGACACCGAGCCCCCGGAGCCTCCTGCGCTCGGCCAGGACGTGCCCGTCTTGACCGTTGCGACCGAGCGTGAGCACGTGTGGATGCTCCAGGAGGAGGAGGCGATCCGCGATGCGGTTCGCCGCGCGCAGCCGCACCAGCTCCGCCTGCATCCCGAGAGCACGCGCATAGGGAACCACCCCGAGCCGCTGCACCTCGCACAGAGGCCACGCGGAAGTCTCGCTACCGGCTGAAGTTGCGGAAACCGTCTCGATTCCCATGATCCTCCCCCGGCCGAAGCTCCTCGGCCACCGCCAGCATAACCGCAGCGCAGCCCCGGAGAGGAGCGCGTTGCCATGGGCTCCGGAACCCCACGCCGTCGTGCGGCAGCGCGTGGCGGAACCGCGCCTCCAGACTACAGGAGCGCCTTGAACTCGGCCGTCTCGAGCGTCTTCTTGAGATGCCCCATGAATTGATCGGCAACCGCGCCGTCGACCAGACGATGGTCGTACGACAGACACGTGTACATCATCGGCTTGATGGCGATGGCGTCGTTCTCCACCACCTTCACACGCTTCTCGATCATCCCCAGGCCGAGGATGGCAACCTGCGGTTGGTTGATGATGGGCGTGCCGAACATGCTCCCGAAGATCCCCGGGTTCGTGATGGTGAACGTGCCGCCCTGCACCTCCTCGGGCTTCAGCTGCTTCTTGCGCGCCCGGTTCGCGAGATCGGCGACCCGCTTGTTGATGCCGACCAGCGACAGCTCGTCCGCTCGGTGGATGACCGGAACGATGAGCCCCCAGTCGAGAGCCACCGCGATACCGATGTTGATGTCCCTCTTGTAGACGATGTTGTCGCCGTCCACGGACGCATTGACGACCGCAATGGCGCGCAGGGCCTCGACCGCGGCCTTCGCCACGAAAGGCGTGATCGTGAGCTTCTGTCCGTGGCGCTGCACGAACTCGTCCTGGACCTCCTTGCGCGTGTTCAGGATGTTGGTGCAGTCCATCTCGTAGATCGTGTGCACGTGCGCCGAGGTGCGCTTCGACATCACCATGTGCTCGGCGATCTTCCGGCGCATCACCGACAGCGGCTCGACGACGACGTTCTCGCCCGGCTGGAACGCGGGCACCGCCGGTGCGGTCGCGGCGGCCGGCGCCGCACCCGGCGCCGCGGGCGTCGGGGCCACGGCCGGCCCGCCGGCCTCGAGGTATGCCATCAGGTCCTTCTTGGTCACCCGTCCCGAGACCCCGGTTCCCGGGATCTGCGTGATGTCGACGCCCTTCTCCTTGATGATCTTCGCCACGCGTTCGGCCTCGCCCGTCTCCGGTGCGATGCGCCGGACTACCGGGGTCGAGCGCAGGCGGCGCAGCTCCTCCTTGCTCGTGACGCCACGCGGCGACGGCAATCCCGGCGCGCCCACGGCCACGGCAGCAGCAGCCTCCGCCGGTGCAGCTGGCGCCGGGGCCGCCGCGGACGGAGCCGCGGCCGCGGGCGCACTCGGCGCCGCCGCAGGCGCCTCGGTCGCTGCGGCGCCGCCACCGGCCGCCTCCTCCATGCTGCCGGCGATCAGGCCGACGACCGTGTTCACCTCGACGGTCTCGCCCTCGGGAACCTTGATCTCGGCCAGGACACCCGCCGCGGGCGAAGGAATCTCGGCATCCACCTTGTCGGTGGAGATCTCGAAGAGAGGCTCGTCCCGGCGCACCGTGTCGCCCGGCTTCTTGAGCCACTTGACGATCGTCCCCTCGGCGATGCTCTCGCCCATCTGCGGCATGATGATGTCGGTCTTCGCCATATCCTCTCCGTTCTCGAAGCCGAGCACTCCGGCACGACCTGTTTTCGGAGCGCGAGCGCCCCGCGAAAGCCTGGGAACGCCGCACGCGCGGCGCTTCGATCAGTACGCGGCCAGCTCGTCGCAGGCACGCAGGATGTCTTCGGTCTGCGGCATGAACGCGTCTTCGAGCGGCGGACTGTACGGCACGCCGCAATCACGTGCGGCGACGCGCCGGATGGGACCGTCCAGATGCTCGAAAGCCGCCTCCGACTGAACCGCCGCGATCTCCGCACCGATGCCGCCGGTACGCGTGTCCTCGTGCACGATCACCGCTTTGCTGGTGCGCTGCACCGACTCGACCACCGTCGCTGCGTCGAGCGGTAGCAACGTGCGCAAGTCGACGACCTCTGCTTCGACCCCCTGTGCAGCCAGCTTCTCCGCCGCCTCGAGACAGCGGTGCACGATGGCGCCGTACGTCACGATCGTGAGGTCGCGTCCCGGACGCCGGACCGTGGCCTTGCCGAGCGGCACGACGTAGTCGCCCTCGGGGACGTCCTCCTTGATGCGCCGGTAGAGGAACTTGTGCTCGAGGTAGAGCACCGGATCCGGATCGCGGATGGCAGCCTTCAGCAGCCCCTTGGCGTCGTACGGCGTGGCCGGCTGCACGATCTTGAGGCCCGGCACGTGATGGAAGAACGCCTCGGGGTTCTGCGAGTGGAACGGTCCGCCGCGCGCACCGCCCCCCGCGGGGCCGCGCACGACGAGCGGCATCGGCTCCCCCCAGCGCCAGTGGCACTTGGCCACGAAGTTCACGAGCTGATCGAAAGCGTTGGCGATGAAATCGATGAACTGCATCTCCACGACCGGGCGCCGATCCATGAGGGCCGCGCCCGCGGCCGCGCCCACCATCCCCGACTCCACGATCGGCGTGTCGATGACGCGCTCGGCCCCGAAGTGCTCGAGGAAGCCCACCGTCACCTTGAAGGCACCGCCGTACTCGCCGATGTCCTGACCCATGAGGAAGACACGCGGGTCGCGCTCCATCTCCTCCCAGAGCGCCTGGCGGATTGCCTCCAGGTACGTGATCTGCGACACGCCCTCTCCCTCGACTCGTCCAAATGGTTGCCTGGCATCCTGGAACGGTCTACCGGCCGGCTCGGCCCGCAGGGGAGGATAGCCCAAGCGCCTCCGCAGCGCACGGTGCCCCGGGCCGCATCGCCGCCGGATCCGCGGCCGGACGCGGTCGGGACGGTCATCCCTGGAGCCACCTCCCCGCCCCCGAGCGCGTCGACTTCCCAGGTCCGTGGGCCGGCCGGGGCGATGAGCCCGCCGGCTCCGAAGCGTCCGGGGGGCGTTGTGTAGTGCGAGATGTGACGAAGGGACGGGGAACGCTCCGGGGAGCACCGGGCCGGCGCGGCGGTCAGGCGCGAGGCCGCGTGGCGGTCGAGCCGCGCTCCCGCACAGAGGCCGTCAACGGTCTCGTGGGCTCGGCACCGGCAGGCGCTCGTTCTCGCGGGCCAAGTGCGTTGCTCTCTGGCGTCTCAGGAGTTCCGGGTAACCGGCGCGGGATCGGGGGTCCCCGCTCCGCCTGCGCCCTGACGGCTGGCGTCGAGCCTCTGGATGGTCTGCCGCATCCACTCGGCCTGCTCGGCGTGACGGATGCACGCTCCGGCGTTCTCTGCGAACACCTGCAGGGCCTTGAGGTCCTCGTCGTCGTAGTGGACTTCCGGCGATCGGGTGCCGACGTTGAGAACACCGACCAGCTCGCCCCGGACCACGATCGGCACCACCATGGCCTCCGTCATGCGCAGGTCCTGCGGATCCGACCCCTGGAATCGGCGCACGTCGTCCCGGCGCAGGATGAGAGCTTTGCCCTCCTCGGCAACTCGGCCTGCGATGCCCTCCCCGAGGCGCAGGCGCGCACCGACGACACGGCTGACGTCACCGCGGCCGGTCGCCGACTGCACGGCGAGCTCCTGGTTTGCCGGATCGAGCTGCATCAGCGAGACGCGTTCGCAGTCGAAGATCTCCACGCAGGTTCTCGTGATGGCGTCGAAGACCGCCTGCAGATTGGTCTCTGAACCCATGATCCGGCTGACGTTCAACAGCGCCATGAGCCGTTCGTAGTGCTGGCGCATGCGAGCGGCACGCTCGGCCTCGAGCCCCTCCAGATGCCTGCGAAGCAGCGTCACGCAGCGTTGCTGTCCCGTCAGGTAGACCACGAAAGCGAGGATGGCGACGGAGAGTCCCACGAGAAGGACCACATCGGTGTTCACCCAGGGCCAGGGCGTCTCGATTCGACCGCGGAGCAACGTGAAGAGCGTGGCCGCAAGCCCGATCGTGGAGACGAGCGAGATGCCCACCAGCATGAGCCAGTTCCGCCATGTCCGGCGCTCGAGGTTGCCATCGTATTGCGGTGTCACTGCCGTCCGGGTACTCATCTTCGATGCCGCTTCCTTGCGAGGTACCACGTCGCGAGGGATCCGGAGAAGTTCATGAAAGCAAACCACATGCCGAGAGGAACGGTCGTCTCGAGGGGCGTGTCGTGTCGGGAGGATGGCTGCGTCCACACGTCGCGTCCGGCGCAGGATCAGCTCATGGCGACGAGGGCCTCGTCCGGGTCCGAACGAGGCCCGTTCCGTACGCCGCCGTCAGCTCTCTGGAATCTCCAGAGCCAGAACCGATTTCGAGGCGTCCTCTGCAAAACTTGCCTTGCATTTCTCCGAGCACAAATGCATCTCGTACTCCCCCACCTTGACCGCATGCTCGGGGCTGCCGTCCATCGCGAACCCGCAGCCTGCACACTTCGAGAGGACCTTGTCCGCCGTACCATCCAACTGGTCGGCCCGCGCCAGAATCGAAGCCACATCGGCGCTGATCGTGGCCTCACCCGTCACCGTCTCTTCGCTCTCCGCAGGCTCCTCGCGGCTGCATCCCAACATCGCCAGGATGGCGATCACGGCGAGGATCCAGCCGCGCGCACGCAGGGATCTGGTGTGCATCCGTCAACTCCTTGGCTTGGATTCGTCGGCCTGAGCACCGGCGTCCACCGCGTACCCTAAACTAAGGAGCCGCCCAAGAATAGTCCCACACCAGGTTGATGGCCGGACTATTCAAGGGC
>JBHHXQ010000058.1:0-12382 GCA_046757105.1 Candidatus Krumholzibacteriia bacterium | reverse complement strand
CGGGGGCGCGCATCGACTTCGTCGTGCGCGAGGATCTGGCCGGGCTGGCCCGGGCGCTGCCCGGTGCCGACCGCGTCGTCGAGGTTCCGCGCCGCGCCGGCTGCGCTTCCCTCCTGCAGCTCGCTCGGCGCCTGGCGCGCCAGCCGTACATGCACGTCTTCGACCTGCACCACAGCCTGCGCTCCCGGCTTTTGACATCCGGGCTCCGCAGCCAGTTGCGTCCGGGGTTCTCGAAACAGGAGATCCCGCGCTGGACCCTCATCCACCTGCACCGCAACGTGTACGCGCGCTTCGGAGGCGCGCAGCCGCTGCGCCAGCGCATGCTGGAGCCGCTGCGGCGCATGGGACACACGGTACGCCTGCACGAGACGCAGCTGATGCTGACCGATTCCGCGCGCCAGCGCGCCGCCGCGGCGCTGCGCAGCGCCGGCGTCCGTCCCGACGAAACACTGATCGGCGTGGCACCCGGGGCGCGCTGGCCGAGCAAGTGCTGGCCCGCCGAGCGCTACGCGGCGCTCGTCGAGCGGTTGTCGGCCGCCAGCGAGTCCCGCTTCGTTCTCGTCGGCGGGACGGACGAGAGATCACTCGCCTTCATCGTGTCGCTCGGGTCCCCACGGCGGTGCAGCGATCTGTGCGGACAGCTCGACATCCTGGAGACCGCGGCCGTCCTCGAGCGCTGCCGGTTCCTGCTGACGAACGACAGCGGTCTCCTGCACGTGGCCGAGGCGGTCGGCCGGCCGGTCCTCGCCTTCTTCGGCTCGACCGCACCCGAGTTCGGCTACGTGCCCTACCGTCCACAGAGCCGCGTCCTGCGGCGGCCGCCGTCCTGCAGCCCGTGCTCCGGGAACGGCAGTCGCTCGTGCATGCGCCCCACGCACGAGTGCATGATGAACATCGGTGTTGACGAGGCCTTCGACGCTGCCACCGGCATCCTCCGGCAGGTGCCGCCATCCCTGACCACGTGCGACGGACCGAGCGAGTAGCCGCGGCGTCTCGCGTGCACGATTCTCGGTTCGTCCGCGGGGCCAGGCCGTCCAGGCTCGGGCATGGACCGATGGTTTACGGATCGCCGCACCTCGGAGATACTGGGTCGGTTCGCCGCCGCCGTTCCTGGCCCGGATCCGGCCGGAGGTCTCGTGCTCTGGCTCTACAATGTGTTGCTGGTTCCCGTGCGTACCGCCCTGCGACTCGCGACACCATGGAACCGCAAGCTCCAGGCGGGCATGCGCGGACGGCGCGGCGCCGAGACGCGCCTGCGCGCCCTGGGGCCCGAACTGCGTGGCCGCGTCGTCTGGTTGCACTCGACCTCGGTCGGCGAGTACGAGCAGGCGCGGCCGATCGCCGCGCTGCTCGGCCAGCGCCTCCCCGACCTCGAGATCTTGCACACCTTCTTCTCGCCGTCCGGATTCGACTACGCGACGCGACTCGGCGAAGCGCGGCACGTCGAGTATCTGCCGGAGGATTCTCCAGGTCGCATTGGACGCGTGCTCGACGAGCTGCGCCCGCTGGCGCTCGTGTTCATGAAGTTCGATCTGTGGCCGAACCTGATCGTACAGGCCGAGCGCCGTGGCGTTCCGGTGCTTCTGCTCGACGCCACGCTGCACGGGCGCTCGCTGCGCTCGCGCTGGCCGGCGCGCCGGCTCTATCGCCAGCTGTATCGGAAGCTCGCACTCATCAGCGCCGTGTCCGAAGCGGACGCCGGGCGCTTCCGTGAGCTCGTCCCCGAGCACCCCGGCATCGTGGTCGACGGCGACACGCGCTTCGATCAGGTGATGCGTCGCCGTCGCGAAGCGCACCGGGTGGAGATCGCCACGGCGCTGTGCGACGAACCACGGCCCTTCACGCTTATCGCGGGCTCGACCTGGGACCCGGACGACGCACGCATCGTCCCCGCCTGGCGGGCGCTGTGCGCGAGCTGGTCCGCAGCGCGCCGGCCACGGCTCGTCCTGGTGCCGCACGAGCCGACGCCCGAGCATCTAGCCGTGGTCGAGCGGCGGCTCCGAGACGCCCGGCTGCCGTGGACGCGCTACTCGTGGTTGGAGTCGCAGTCTGCGGCCAGTCCACACGTCGTGGTGGTCGACCGCGTGGGGGTTCTGGCCGAGCTCTACGCGCGCGCGGACGCGGCCTACGTCGGCGGCGCTTTCACGACCGGCGTCCACAACCTCATGGAGCCCGCCATCATGGGCCTGCCGGTCTTCTTCGGGCCGCGCCATCACAACGCCCCGGAGGCCGAGGGACTGCTTGAGGCGCGTGCGGCCAGCGTGATACGGTGCCCCGCTGACCTGGAGCGCCAGCTGCGCAGAATCGCGTCAGACGCCGAAGAGCGCTCCCGCATGGGAGGCCGGGCCCGGGCCTTCGTCGAGTCCAACCTGGGCGCTTCCAGGCGCTGCCTGCAGCGCATCGTGGACGCCCTGGAATCGCCCGCCGCACGGGCCAAGGAGCGCGCATGAGCAATCCTCGCACGATCGCCGCCGACGGCACCGTCCGCCAGCTGCGCTACACGAACACGCCGCGTTTCATCCAGATCGAGACCAATCTGGCCTGCAACGCCAAGTGCCCGTTCTGCCCGTACGCGCACATGAACCGCGGCCCGATGTGGATGGAGGACTGGATCTGGAAGAAGATCGTCGACGACACCCGCGGTCTCGAGATCACCTACCGTCCCTTCCTGATCAACGAGCCGCTGGCCGAGAAGCGCCTGCCGCAGATCATCGACTACATCAAGCGGGACCCGACGGCGCGCGTCGAGATCAACACCAACGGCGGTCTGCTCAACGCGAAGCGCGCCCGCGAGCTCCTCGACTCCGGGATCGACCTGGTGCGCTTCAGCATCGACGGGTTCTCGCGGGAGACGTACGAGCCGGCACGTCCCGGCGTGGACTACGACAGGGTGGTCGAGAACACCAACCGATTCATCGAGCTACGCGACGCGGGCAACCACGACTGCTTCGTCGAGATCCGCATGATCGACATGCCGGAGAACAAGCACGAGCAAGCGGCCTACCTCGACTACTGGACACGGCGCGCCGATGCGGCTCTCATCGTGCCGCTCTACCGGTGGCCGTGGTCCGGCCAGACCGAGCCGGTGCTGAAGCCTTGCCTGAAGATCCTGGACGAGATGTTCTTCTACACGGACGGCACGTCTCCGCTGTGCTGCTGGGACGACGCCGGGCGGGGCATCGTGGGCGACGTGGGGACGCAGACGGTGCTCGAGATCTGGAACGGTGCCGAGATGCGGGCCATGCGATCTCTCCTGGACCGGGGCCGCCGCGATCTCATCACGCTGTGCTCGCGCTGCGACGCCTACGCGGACATCCGTTTCGCGGGCTTCGACGAGGTGGCGCCTGGCGCCCCGGCCCCCGCTGCATCCGGCCCGCCGGCCGCGCGCCGTGCGGGTGACTGACAGCGCCCCCGGACAGCGACCGCCGCTCCGCCAGAGCTCGCCGCGGTGTGCGCCCAGCGCATGTCCGCCGGCCATGCTAGAATCCGGTCCACCCCGACCCACCATCTCCCGTTCGAGGTGAACCATGCGTTGCGAGCGACGTGTCACGCACATCATCAAGCGCACCGGCGAGGTGGTCCCCTTCGACCACGGGAAGATCACCAACGCGATCTACAAGGCCGCGGCCGCGGTGGGCGGGCACGACCGCCAGCTCTCGCAGCGGCTCGCGGACCGGGTCTTCGAGATGCTCGAGCGCGAGAGCGGCACGCCGAGCGTCGAAGAGATCCAGGACCTGGTCGAGAAGGTGCTCATCGAGAACGGCCACGCCAAGACGGCCAAGGCGTACATCCTCTATCGCCAGGAGCGAGCGCGGCTGCGGCGCGCCAAGGGCGGGCGCCGCGGGCGCGCCAGCGACGTCCCCTACAGGACGATGTGGCACACGCTGGTCTGGAACATCGATCATGATTGCGACAGCGTGGACGGGCTGAACCGGCACGTCCGCGGCGGCACGTTCCAGCAGCTCATCGACGCGGCGGAGAAGGCCTACGAGGCGAACATCGTCGAGGCGGCCGAGGCGATCCTCGAGTCCCGGGGGCGCGTGCGCGTCGTGATCGTCGCCGGGCCGTCCTCCTCCGGCAAGACGACCGCCACCGCGAAGATCTCCGAGATGCTCGAGGCCGAGGGCCTCTCCGTCGTGCCCATGAACCTGGACAACTACTTCTTCGATCTGCACCTGCACCCGCGTGACGAGAGCGGCGACCACGACTTCGAAACACCCGAGGCGCTCGACCTGCAGCTCATCAACGCGCATCTCGCCCGGCTGCTCGACGGTGGCGAGGTGCAGATGCCGATCTACGACTTCAAGCAGGGGCGGCGCATCGAGGAACGCAGGCCGCTGCGGGTGCTCCCCGGACAAGTCCTGCTGCTCGACACCTTGCACGGGCTCTTCGATCCGCTCACCGAGAGCGTCGACGAGGAGCTCAAGTTCCGCCTCTACACCGAGACCGTGCTGCAGCTGCGCGACCCGTCGGGTCGCTGGGTGCGCTGGACGGACCTGCGGCTTCTGCGGCGCATGATGCGGGATGCCACCCATCGCGGCTACGACCCCGCAAGCACGATTGCGCACTGGCACTACGTGCGGCGCGGCGAGCTCAAGCACATCATCCCGCATCTCGGGCGCGCCGATGCGATCATCAACGGCTCGTTGCCGTACGAGCTGCCGATCTTCAAGCGGCATCTCGCCCACCACTTTCCCAGGTTCATCGAGATGTGGAGGGACGACCCGCGGCGCGCCGATGCCAGCGTGCGCGCGCGGCGCATCGCGGCGCTCCTCGAGGTGCTGGATCCGGTGCACGATGCGGGGGTGCCTTCGAACTCGGTCCTGCGCGAGTTCATCGGCGGCAGCGCCTACGGAGTCCACTGACCCGACCGGTGACGCGTCCGCGAGCTGCGGGGAGCTGCGGGGCGGACGATGCCTGCGGGGCCGGCCGGTCCGCCTGGCTCATGCCAGGCCGTGGGCGCCCCTGCGGCCCGCCAGCGAGCGCCGCACGCGTTCGCGCAACTTGCCCAGATAGCGGTTGCACCAGTGCGACCGGGCCAGGAACCGAATGATCGGCGGCTTGCGCACGCCCATGCGGGCCAGCTCCGAAGCCGGACCCGGGTGCCGGCGGTTCTGGCGCCACGCCCTGAGGAACATCCGGTGGGCGGCGGCGTTGTCGCCCATGATCCGATAGACCCTGCCCAGATTCATCTGCAGCTCGACATCACCCGGCGCGTGCCGTAGCGCCCGTCTGCAGGCGTCGAGCGCCTGCTGGACCCCCACGCCCGCCTTGGCCAAGCACAGACCGTACAGGGACAGGTAGGCCGGGTTCTCGGGTTCGAGGCGCAGTGCATCACGCAGCAGGTCGATCGCATCCGACTCGCGGTTCGCTTGCAGGCGCTTGCGCGCCTCCTGGAACAGTCTCTCGGACTGCAGCGATCGTGTTGCGACGTCTGTGTGTTGCATGGTCGTTCTCCCGCGCTCGCGCAGAAAAGCCACGCTCGACGGCCCGGAGACCGTGTGCGGTTCTTCATCTTCTGCGTCCCTGGATTCTCCTTGGTTTTCGGGCAACATGCGTACCAATCCCGACGCGATGCCGGATCACTTCTCTGGTTGTGCTCGAGCTTCCCCGAACGTTCTCCGCGTGTCCGCGGCGGCGCCGACCTGGGGAATCCGCCGCGACCCGGTGGGGTTGCAGTTCGCGCCCGGGCAGGCGAGCCCGGAGCGACGTGCGCGCGTCGAGAGCCGCGGGACCCCCGCGTGCCCGAAGGCGCGCGAGGGTCTCGGCCCGAGGAAGGTGAGGTGAGGAGGCGCGGCCCGAGCCCCGGGCCGCACCGTCATGAGGAAAGGCGCTGCCCCACGGTCCCTGTCCAGAGGACCGCGACACCAGGCTCCACGATTGGGTCCGGGCGATGGCCGGGGCCCTCCCGTTTGCCCGGCGGAACGCTCGCGGACCCGTTCGAGCCCGTGTCCGGAGACGGCGCAGAGGATTGCCACGACCTCCGGTCGCCTGTCCCCATGCAGGGCACCTCCGATGCCAGGCCTGCGGCTCCCGCTGATGCGGCCGCCGCAACCGCTGGCCCGAGGCGCAGTTACGCGGCTGCCCCGGTGTCCGCCACGGCGCTGCCGCACTCCCCGACCTGTCCCGCACCGGACACCCCGTGTACAGCGGGTGTCAACCGCGAACACACGCAGTACCGCCGCGCCGGCGGCCGCCGCCAGCCGAAGCATGCGGCAAGTGCGCGCCTTCCCGGTCACACACACCGGCTCGGCCGTCGAGAAGCCTGCCGCTTCAGGATCAGTAGTCGAGCAGGTCCACCAGGGCAGCGTGGATCTGATCGGTGCTCGGCAGGACCGCGGCTTCCAGCCGGCTCGCGAACGGGACGAACGAATCGAGAGCACCGAGGCGCTTGACCGGCGCGTCGAGATGCTCGAACGCCTCGTCGGCGATGCGAGCTGCGATCTCGCCGCCGAGCCCGCCGAACACCTGCGCCTCGTGCAGGACCAGGACCTTCGAGGTCCGCCGCACGCTGCCGACGACGGACTCCACGTCGAGCGGCACCAGCGTGCGCAGGTCCAGGATCTCGATCGAGGCACCGCGCTCGTGTTCGAGCCGCTTCGCAGCCTGCGCGGCGCGGTTCACACCGCTTCCCCACGTCACCACGGTGACGTCCGTCCCCGGCCGCACGACCCGCGCCCGGCCGAACGGGATCAAGTAGTCCGAATCGGGCTCGGGGGCCTTCGTGTACACCTGGCGGTACAGGCCCTTGTGCTCGAGGAAGAGCACCGGATCGTCGAGACGGCAGGCCGTTTTGATGAGGCCCTTGGCGTCGGTCGCGTTGCTCGGGTAGGCGATGTACCAGCCCGGCGTGTGCGCGTAGAGCGCCTCGATCGACTGCGAGTGGAAGGGGCCGCCATGGATGTATCCGCCCACCGCGATGCGGACGACCATCGGCGTCGTCCACGATCCGGCGCTGCGCCAGCGCAGCGTGGGGATCTCGTTGCGCATCTGCATGGAGGCCGGGAACGAGTAGTCGCCGAACTGGATCTCGACGACCGGCTTGTAGCCGCCGATCGCCATGCCGTGAGCGACCCCCACGATGCTCGCCTCCGCGAGCGGCGAGTTTCCGACGCGCTCGGGGAACGACGCGGTCAGACCACGCGTGACGCCGAAGACGCCGCCCTTCGGATCCGCGATGTCTTCCCCCCACATGACGATCTTCGGGTTGCGCTCCATCTCCTCGCGCAGCCCGTGGTTGATCGCCTCCACCATCGTGATCGGCTTCTCCGACAGCAGCCGCGGTTCGCGCTCCTCGATGCCGGGCTGCTGGCCACTGTAGATGTGGTCCATCACGGTCGCCGGATCGGGATGCGGGTGCGCGTCCGCCGCGTCGGCGGCCGCATCGACCTCGGCGCGGATGCGCGCGTGCAGCTCGTCCCGCTCCTGGGAGCCGAGAAGGCCCATCTGCAGCAACTGCATCTCGGTGTGCTGCAGCGGATCGCGCTGGCGGATCTCCTCCAGCTCGTCCTCGCTGCGGTACTTGAGCTGGTCGTCCGAGGACGAGTGCGAGTCGAGACGCACCACGTGGCCTTCGACGAGAAGGGCGGTGCGCTTGCGCCGCATCTCCGCGATCAACGGCTCGAGCTTCGTGTACATCTCGGTGAAGCGCGTGCCGTCGACCTCGACGGTGCGCATGTGGAAGCCTCGCGCCACCTCGCTGATCTGGGCGCCGGTCTGCGTGGACTGCGGAACGCTGATGGCGTAGCCGTTGTTCTGCACCACGAATAGGACCGGCAGCCGTTCGCGGCTGGCCCAGTTGAGCGCCTCGAAGTACTCGCCCTCGCTCGTGGCTCCTTCACCGCTCGACACGTAGACGATGTCGTCGCGGCCGTCGGACACGACCGCCTTCGCCATGCCCACTGCCGGCAGGTACTGGCTCCCGGTGCACGCGGTCGGCGAGACGACGTGCAGCTCCCGCGACGAGAAGTGCTCCGACATGTTGCGACCGTTGGAGTTCGGATCCCCCTGGCGCGACAGCATTCCGAGGAAGATGTCCTCGAGCGGCATGCCCAGCCCGACCATGAGGGCTTTCTCGCGGTAGTACGGGAAGAACCAGTCCTTCCCGGGTTGCAGCAGCATCGTGATGGCGATCTGCAGCTTCTCGTGCCCACGGCTCGAGGCATGGAAGGAGCACTTGTTGGACTTGACGAAGACCTTCGTACGCTCTTCGACGTAGAAGGTGTACAGCATCTTCTCGTACAGCTTTCGCAGGACGTCCGGCGCGACGCGCGAGCCCTGCCGGCCGCTGCCGCGTTTGGCATGGACGCTGACGTCCCGCATTCGAGAGCCCTCCGATGCGGCCCACCGGCCTCGAGCGCGCGGCCAGGTGCAAGCTGGTTCGGGGCCAGGCACGGCCGACTGTCTGGCCGGCCGGCGTACCCGCCGGGCGTCTGCCCGCCCCGGCGACATGTTCGGCCCGCGACCTCACCGACCCGGACGACCCGGGCCGTGCTTTCCAGAGAGTACGGCCACCCGATCCCAGAAGCAACCGAGCCCGAAACATGCCAGTGCCGAGCAATCACCTGTCAAATCGCTGCTTATCTTCCGCACTCGACGTCTGGAGAGCTGACCCGCGCCAGACGAACCGCGAGCCGGACGCCAGGGGCGACCCGGGCCGGGATCACCCGTCGGCCCTTGCGTGTGGAGACACCGCAGCCCGGCTCGTCCGGCGTGTGTCGTGGACCGGCCCGTGTGGCGCATGTATGCCGGGGGGGCGTGAGTCCATCTGGGCGGGATGTGCGTGGGTCCCGGGGGGGATGAAGAAGCAGGCCGTGCGAACGCGCGCGCCCCTTCGGAGTCCCGGGCACCGTTCCAGCTCCCGGCAGCCCTCACGGACAACCGGGCTCCTCTCCTGGAGTTTCACCGACCTCCAGAGCCCTGTTCGTGCGATCGTATCGCGTCATCGGTTTCGCGATCCCGCCGTGGCCTCGCCCGCAGGTGGCCTCCGCGGTCTTCCGATCACACGCTGCCGCCGAGAAAGTCTAGTTCTTCGGCTTCGAGCTCTCCTGGTCTTGCGTCTCCTTCAGAGTTTGACCAGAACGGGCCGCTGCATGCCTCTCGGCTGCAGCCACTCCCATGGGGTTCGTCCCCTTCAGCGCTTGCGATCGCGGGAGCCCACTCGACCCGGGTTTGCCTCGCCCAGTACGTTGCGCCTCCAGGGTTCGTTGGCCCTCTTGACGCTTTCCTTCTCCCGCGATCTCCACGGCCCTGTTTCATGCCGCGCACGCTCGTGGGGTTCGCCCTGCGGAGCGTTCCCCTTCACGGAGAGGGAACTCGCCTCTCGACGAGTTCTTGCCCACCTGCCGTTGGCTCGAACGGTTCGTGGCTTCCGCCGCGCGCCTCGCCCGGCTTCTGGGCGTTGCTCTCTCCGGAAGTCCGTTGCGCGCTCGTGGAGAGGTCCCCGCGAGCGGCCCGATGCTCCCTTGGGCTTCGCCTCTCCAGGGGTTTCTTCCCGGTTGCGACGGCTCGCGGCTTCCCGGAGCCTCCTCTCACGAGCTTGTCGCGGGGTTCGCACCCGCCGAGTGCTCCTCAGAGTCTCGATCACAACCGGGCCGGTTCGTCTCCGTGGAGACCACCGCCCCTCTTGAGGTTCCTGCACCTCGTTCCGGTTCCCGATGGTTCGAAGCGGCGCGATCCGGGCTCATGGATTCACCTCGGATTCAGGTGGCATTGCTGCTCCTGGGAATCCGATTGGGATCGTCACCGACCTTTCCAAGAGTCCATCGGGATCGGATGTCGGTGCCGCGGTCCGTTTCACACGACCTGCACTCCCAGTTAGAGCTTCGCCCGCCACGCATGCAAGCGATTTTTCGAAGCACCGAAACTTATTTCGGGGATCGTTCAACAGGAATGCATCGCGTTTGGTTTCAGTCGGTTCGAGCTTCACGCCGGTGGAAAACCGGTGCAGTCACTGTGGAATGCTGTGCATAACTCGAGGTCCGCTGCGACATCCGGCGTGCGCACCCGAAGCCCGCGCGCAGACTCACCGCTGGCGTGCGGTTGCCGGCGCGCGCATCGCTTCGACGCCGCGCAGTTCACAGGAGGTTCGAGGCGCGCTCGGCGAGCGCCGAACGTTCCCCTTTGAACAGGTGCACGTGTGCGGCCATGGGTTCCGAGCGGAAACGTTGGACGACCGTGTTGAAACCATTCGACGCAGAATCGATGTACGGGTTGTCGATCTGAGCGGGGTCACCCGTCAGCACCAGCTTCGTCTCTTCGCCTGCGCGGGTGACGATGGTCTTGACCTCGAGCGGTGTGAGGTTCTGCACCTCGTCGACGATCAGGTACTGCCGGGGCATGCTGCGGCCGCGAATGTACGTCAGCGGCTCCACCGCCAGGCTTCCCGTCTCGATCAGTTGCTGGAGGCTCTGCACGCTCTTGGCGTGGGGCGTCCCGGGCCGCTCGAACAACAGGTTCAGGTTGTCGTAGATGGGCTGCATCCAGGGAGACAGTTTCTCCTGCAGACCGCCCGGCAGGTAACCAACGTCGCGCCCCAACGGAAAGACCGGCCGCGCCACGAGCAGGCGTGCGTAGGCGTTCCGACGACAGGTCATGTGCAGCCCCGCAGCCAGCGCCAGCATCGTCTTGCCGGTGCCCGCTTTTCCCATCAGGGTGACCAGCGAGATCGACGCATCGAGCAAGGCGTCGAGCGCGAAGTACTGCTCCATGTTGCGCGGCCGCACAGAGTCGAGCTCGTCGATCTCGGGCAGGAGCGGCCCGATGCAGCGTGCATCGCCATCCACGCGGCCGAGCACCGAGCGCCGCGAACCGTCCTTCGCCAGCAGCCGCACGTACTCGTTCGGCTGCACGTCGGATACGGGCGCCGGGATGCGCTCGCCGCGGGCGACGCGCTCCAGCTGCGTCCCTTCGAGCTCGATGTCGGTATGCCCCTCGTACAGCTCGGAGGGATCGACACGGCCGGTCTCGTAGTCCTCGGCGCAGATCCCGAGCGCATCGGCCTTGATGCGCAGGTTCGTGTCCTTGGTCACCAGGACCACGGGTGTGTCCGCGTGCTGCTTCGCGAGCTCGAGCGCCAGCGACAACAGCGAGTTGTCGACCAGGTTGCTGTCCCCACCGACGCGCGTCAACGGCACCTCGCCGTCGATGGCGACGCGCAACGTGCCGCCGGTATCCGTCGGCACCCCCTCGGAGAGGTTGCCCCGGCGGCGGAAGGAGTCCAGAAGACGCGACACGCGCCGCGCGTTGTGCCCCAGCTCGCTCTGCTGGCGCTTGAAGTGATCCACCTCCTCGATGACGTAGATCGGCACGATGACGTGGTTGTCCTGGAAAGACAGGATCGAGCTCGGATCGTGCAGCAGGACGTTCGTGTCCAGAATGTAGTACTTGCGCATCCGATCTCCGAATCAGGAAGTCACGAGGCCCGCTTCCAGGGCGAGGCGCTCGTGCGCGTAGAGCCTTGCGATCGCCCGGTTGGACAGAACCGCCAGGGTCGCCCGGCCCAGGCAGTGCCGCACCTCGTGGCGGGTGATTCGCGGTCGCGCGCCGGGAACGAACAGGCGTTCGTCCTGCAGGACGCGGCGCAGTGTACGCACGGCCAGGAAGATTGGCCACAGGCAAAAGAGGCGCAGGCGGGCTTCGCGGCGCGGGATGATCAGCGTGAAGTCCAGCGCAGCATCGAGAGCCTGGACCGCGTAGACCGCCAGCTCGCGGAGCACGGCGCGTGCCTGCGGCCGCTGCTGCGGGTCCAGGATCTCCTCGGGGTCGAGCCGATGCCGCGCCGCCAGCAATCTCGGCACGTAGCAGGCGCCGCGCCGTGCATCCTCGGCAACGTCCTTGATGATGTTGGTGAGCTGCATTGCGAGGCCGAAGCGGCCCGCCAGCTCGCGCATGCGCTGCTGGCGCAGCGCATCGAAGTGACGCGAGGAGCTGGCGAACAACCGGCACAGCATCTGTCCCACGGTCCCGGCGACACAGTGGCAGTACTGCTCGAGCTCGGCGATCGATTCGAGCTGCAACCGCCCCCCCGGCGAAGCCACCCTGCGGGCCGTGAAGTCGCGCATGCCGAGCGCCATTTCACGGACGCAGTCCTCCACGGGCGCGCGCAGATGCGCCGGCACGGCCTGGAAAGCCCGGAACACCGCCTCGGCGCGGCTGCACAGCTCGTGATCGGCGCCGCGATCCTCGAGATCCCCGAAGTGATGCGACCACGCGCGCACGCGACCTTCCCAGCCGTCCCGCAGCGGGAACAACCTGCTGTATTCTTCGAGACAGGCTGGCTTGCACGCGGGATCCAGATGCGGGGAGTCCTCGACCGTGTCGGCGATGCGGCAGAAGAGGTCCGCCTGCAGGACCGCGTCGCCCAGGGCCCCCGGCAGAAGCC
>JBHHXQ010000057.1:0-12477 GCA_046757105.1 Candidatus Krumholzibacteriia bacterium | reverse complement strand
AAGCGGTGGAGCGTGCGCAGAAGCGACACCTCGACCTGGACACGCGTCATCGGGTCCTCGTCCTGCGGCCAGATCTCGAGAAGCGACTCGTACGCCTCGCGCAGAAGCTCCGGGCGCGTCGCCGCATGCGTGCGCTCGAGAGCCTGGACCGCTCGCCAGCCAGCCTGCCGGCTCGAGCCTCGGGTGCGGTGCAGCGCGGCGAATTCCTCCGGCGCCAGACCGGCGTGCCGTTCGAGCACCGCCGCGATCCGATCGTGCAGTGCGCGCCGACCCGGCACCCCCAGGCGCCGCAGCGTCGCCTGCCGGACACCTTCGTGCGCGGGACCGTAGACGAGCCCACCCATCAGGCGCGAGGTCGCCAGCAAGCCGTCGCGGCGCAGGCCCTCGAGTGCCTCGGACACCTGCTCTCCGAGGAGCCGGTGGAGAAACGCCCGGCGCGCCGCAGCGACCAGGACCGCCGCGTGGCACAGCAGCTCGAACTCCTGCTTCGTGCAGCGCTCGAGTGTTGCCTCCGCACGCCCGCCGCGCGACTCCACCACGTCGTCCGCGCTCACCTCGGCGGTCAGCGTCAAGCGACCCCGCATGTCGACACGCAGAAGACGGTCCTGCACCAGTCGCCGGCAGACCTGCTCCACCTCGGACGGGATCCCACCCGTCGCACCTCGGAGCAGATGCACCAGCGACGTGTCGAGGTGCGAGACACCGAGAAGCGCGGTCGCGGCTTCGAACAGCCGGTGGTCGTCCCAGGGCCGCAGCTCCAACGCCGGCTGATCGGGGAGGCCCACCGCGCCCACGGCCTCGTGCACGAGCGAACGCGCGCGGCCGCGAGCCGCGACGCAGATCATCCGCCCCGGTTGGGGCTCGCCGGCGACATCACGGATGAAGAAGGCGATGGAATCCAGGAACCAGTGGGGCGCACGATCCAGATCGTCGACGAGGAGCAGCCAGGGTGCATCCCCGAGGAGCTCGCGCACCTCGCGGGCGCGCGCCTCGGCCAGAGCCCGCGCATCCGTCGGAGCGCCGACGTGTGCTGCATCGGCCGGTGGCGCCAGGCCGCGCAGGCCCGTGGCCTCCCACCACACGGCGGGCGTGCCGCGCAGCTCGGTGCGCACGGCGAACTCGCGCATCAAGCGCGTCTTGCCGATTCCGGGCGCGCCGTCGAGGCTCGCCGCCGCCTCGTCACCCGCGAGCGCCGCCTCCAGCCGCCCGAACTCGGCATCGCGGCCGACCAGAACCCCCAGCGAAGGCGGCACCCAGCGCGGCACCGCAGCGGTCTCACCGCCCAGGAGCGCGAGAGCCGTCAGCGCACTGGACGGACGCCTGGCGGGATCCTTCTGCAGGAGTTCGTGCAGCAGCTTCACGATCCGCGGGTCGGCGTCACCCGGGTTGCGGAGTCGCGGCGGCGTCTCGGTCAGATGTTGGTACAGCAGCTCGCGAACGTCGTCGCTCCGGAACGGCAGCTCACCGAAGGTGCACTCGTACAGCGTGACGCCCAGCGCGTACAGGTCACTTCTCTCGTCGTCCGGCTCGCCGCGCACGACTTCCGGCGGCATGAACGCAGGCGAGCCGCGTGTGACACCACTCGCCACGTCGACGCTGCGGCGCGCCAGACCGAAGTCCCCGAGCTTGAAGTGGCCGGGATCCCCGGAACGGATGAAGACGTTCTCCGGCTTGACGTCGCCATGCAGGATGCCCTGCCCGTGCAGGAACGACAGCGCTTCGAGGAGCTGCGTGGCGAGCGCTGTGAGCTTCGGTGCGGGAAGCGGCTTGTCGAGCGTGTCCAGCGACCCGCCATCGACCAGCTCGTGGGCCACGTAGGCCTGCGCACCCTCCCAACCGGCATCCAGGACACGCACCAGGTTCGGGTGCTGCACGGAGCGCAGCGCTGCCCCTTCCACGCCCGCTACGTCCTCCGGCGGATCGAGGAGGAGCTTCACCGCCACGCGGGCGCCGGTCTGGCGATCGAGCGCCGCAAACACCTGACCGCCACGGCCGCGGCCGATCTGCCGCTCGAGCACGTAGCGCCGCGCGAAAAGATCTTCGATCACGCCGGTCTCCCCTGCCGTCGCACACCTCTGCCGCGCCGAGAGGCGCTCTCCCGACACGGCCGGCGGGCGTCTCCCGCGACGGCAACCTTCCCTGACGTCCGCACAGGCCAGGGGGAGCTCCTCGCGGACGGACGTGCCACCGCGTTCCCCGCGCGTCCCCGAGCGAACCTGGCACGGAGTTTGTTCCCAAGAAGAATAGGCAACGCTGCGACTCCGGGCAACGACGGGAAGCGATGCCTTTCGAGATCACAGCCGGTCCAATCACAGCGGAGCGCGACACAGCATGGCGGCAGTTCCCGAGGCGTCCCCCCTGCGTCCCGACGCACGCTACGCACGGCGGCGTCGGGCTGGACGCGGCATGCGTGCTGTCGTGCACGAGGCCGAGGACCTCCTCCTGGGGCGCCGCGTGGCCCTGAAACAGGCCATCGACGCGCCGGCCTCCGAGGCCCTTCTGGAAGAGGCACGCCGGTTGGCCTGCGTGCGCAGTCCACACGTGGTGCAGATCCACGACCTCCTGGCGCTCGAACCGCCGGCGATCGTTCTGGAATGGCTGCAGGGCTCGACGCTCCGCGAGCTCCTGGAACCGGGGCAGGCGCTCGCTGGCCACGTCGTCGAGAACCTGGTGGCGCAGCTGCTGGACGCGCTCGCGGCCGCTCATGCGGCGGGTGTGGTGCACGGTGACGTCAAGCCCGAAAACATCTGGATCACCGCGCGCGGGTGGAGACGCGACGCCGCTGTACGCGGCGCCCGAGGTTCTGCACGCTGAGCCACCCACGCCTCGCTCCGACCTCTACAGTGCAGGCGTGGTCGCATTCGAGCTGTTGAGCGGCCATCCTCCGTTCGACGGCACCTGCTCCGAAGAGCTGGCCGCCCGCAAGGCGCGCGAGCGGGCGCCGGCCCTGCGCTCGGCGGGTGCCGAAGTCCCCGAGAGCCTCGAGGCCTGGGTGGCCCGCATGCTGGAGCGCGAGGCCGCGGGCCGTTTCGAGAGCGCCGGCGGCGCCAGGGCAGCCTGGATCGAGGCGCACGCAGGTGCCGCACCGCCGCCGAAGCACGCGAACGCAGTCGCGCTGCACCCGGAGGCGGCTCGGCGGTTGCGCCGCCGCGTCGATCCGCGCCGGGCGTCGTCGGGCGTCGTCGTCTGCGTGTCCGGAGGACCCGGCACGGGCAAGACGGGGCTGCTGGAAGCGTTCGAGCGCGAAGCGGCCGAGCGCGGCGCGGCATTGCTGTCGCTGCGGCCCGACGCTCCGGCCCCCGGCGGGCTCGAAGTCTGGGGCGACGCCGTTCAGCGGGCCGCAGCCGAGCTCGGCGAGCTCACCACCCGGCTCCTGCCGCCCGACGCCGGGCTGCACGCCGCGAACGACCACGCCGTGCGCGGCGCCATCGAGCACGCGCTTCTCGAACGAGGTGACGCCCGGCCATTGCGAATCCTGGTCGATGCCTTCGAGAGCTGTGACGCGGCGACGCGCTGGCTGCTCGTGCGCCTGGCCCGGCGAGCCGAGCGCCTGCGGCTCGACCTCGTGGTCTGCGGACGCGACCGGCATCTCGATGCAGACACGCGCCGGTCCTGGTGCGCGCTCACGGACGTGTGCACGGAGAACCTGCGTCTCGCCAAGCCGGACGCCGAGGGATTGCGCGCTCTGGTGGCGCAGCGGCTGGGCGTGGCGGGGATCAGCGACGCACTGGCCTCCTACGTGTGCGAACGCTCCGGTGGCAACGTGCGCTTCGCGGTTCTTCTGGTGGACGCGCTGCGCTCCTGCGGTGCCTTGCGCCCTCTCGGTGATGCCTGGTCGTTCCGCCCCGAGCGCGCTCCCGAAGGTGTTCCGCACCAGCTCGTGCCACACGTCGAGGTCCTTCTCGAAACCTTGTCCCCGGCCGGCCGGGCAATCCTCGTGGAAGCCTCGATCCACGGCAGGCGCTTCGACACCCGACTGCTGGCATCGCGTCTCGGCCGCCCACACGAGGAGCTGCTCGAGACGCTGCACGCAATCGAAACCGACACGCTGCTCGCGCATCGCGACGGAGACGCGTTCGTGTTCGCCGAGGCGCTCGTCGCCGAGCACCTCTACGCGCACGCGTCGCCGGAGAGGAAACGCGCCGCACACCGGGCCCTGGCCGAGCTGCTCCTCGCACAACCCGAGCCGGACGACGCCGGCATCGGAACGCACCTCTTCCACGCCGGAGAGCGCGCCCGGGCCCTGCCACACCTCGAACGAGCCGGCCGGGCCGCGCTGGCGACGCGCGACGCCGGTGCGGCGCGGGCGATTCTCGACCTGGCCTGCCAGAGCGCAGATGCGCAGCCGCAGAACGAGAACCAGGCGGCGGGCGTCGTCGAGCTGCTGATCCTGCGCGCGCAGGCGCGACGCCAGCTGGCCTCCTGGGACGACGCAGTGCTCGACCTCGAACAGGCGCGGACGCTGGCACAGGCCTGGGGCCTGGGTTCCGGCGAGGTGCAGGCGGCGCGCGCGCTCGGCGAGGTCGAGTACGCGCGCAGTCGCTTCGACGCCGCCGTGCAGCGCTACGAGGCGGCCCAGGAGTGCGCGGCGCACATCGGCGACGAGCGCGAGCACCACGAGCTCGCGCGGCAGGTGGGACACCTCCACTTCGAACGTGGCCAGCTGGCCGCGGCGCGCGAGGACTACAGCCGGGTGCTGGCCTACGCGACCGCCAACGGCAACATCGACCTGGAGGCGCGGGCTGCCAACAACGTGGCGCTCGTCGACAGCAGTCTCGGCCGCAAGGACCAGGCGGTCCGCATGTTCAGCCGCAGCCTGGGGCTGTTTCGCTCCCTGGATCGCCAGGACGCCATGGCGCGCATCCACCTGAACATCGGCATGACCTATCTCGAGCTGCACAACTGGGCCGAGGCGCGCAACTACTTCGAGAGCTGCATGAAGCTCGCAGCGCCGAGCGCCCTGGACGAGGTCCTCGCCGTGGCCTGTCTCGACCACGCCGAGGCCACGCTGCGTCTCGGCCAGGCGAGCGCGGCCCGGCCGTCCATCGATCGCGCCCTGGCGATCTGCCGCGAACGCGGCGACACGCTCGGCACCGCGAGCGCCTACCGTCTCCAGGGCATCCTCGCCGCAGCCGAAGGCGACGAGCACCTTGCCGAAGACAGGCTCCTGCACAGCGTGGAGCTCCTGCGCGAGCTGGGCGCCACGCCGCACCTCGGCCTGTCCCTGAAGGAGCTCGGCCGCGTGCGGCTGGAGGCGGGCCGCGCTGCTGCTGCACGCAGCGCGCTCGAGGAGGCGCGCCGGGTCTTCGCGTCGCTGGATGCGCAGCACGAGGCAGCGTCCGAGCTCGAGACCTTGTGGGCGCGCTGCAGCCAGGGGGTGCCATGACCACGGTGAACGCACAGGTCGTGCAACGTCTGTCGGAGGAGATTCGAGCCCTCAAGACCGAGAATGAGGAGCTCCTGGCCGAGCTGGAGAACGCCTACGCGCAGCTCACCGCGGTGATGCAGGTGTCGCAGGACGAGACCCGCATCGCCTACAGCGAACTCCAGGAGAAGGTCGTCGTCCTCGAGAAGAGGCTCTTCGAGCTCGACCTGCTCTCGAACGTTGGAGGCAACCTGGTCGCGGAGGTCGACCTGAACAGGCTGCGGCGGCTTCTCGTGGAGAAGATCTGCCTCATTCTTCCGGTCGATCTCGCGGCACTGCACCTCGTGTACGACCTGCGCCACGGCACGCACCGCGAGCGCGACATGGTCTTCGAGAAGCAGCTCGAGAGCGCGGATCTCGAGAAGGTCCGGCGCACCGTGCGCGGGCTCGAGAACCGCAGCCACCAGCCGATGCGGGTTGTCGATTTCGACACGGGCGCGGAGCACGACGACCTGCGGCTGCGAGTCGATGCGCGCTCCGCCGCGGCGCTGCCGCTGCGTGCCTCGCAGTTCCTCGGCGTGCTGATCCTCAACAGTCGCCTGCGTGCGAACTTCCGCGTCGACCAGGAGCCGCTCCTGGGAGCCTTCGCGAGCCAGGCCTCGGCGGCTCTCGAAAACGCTCTGCGCGTCCGCAGGCTCGAGGACGTTCTCCTGCGCCTGATCGCCAGGTATCGACTCGGGGCCGAGGCGCTGCACGCGTGCGGCGACGCCGTGGACGCCGGCAGGCCGGACGATGCGCTGCGTCAGGCAGTGCGCGTTTGGGTCGCGGACGGCGGCGTCAAGCTCTGAGGTCCTGGGGTAGGCCACATCGGAAGGGGACGACTTGCGTTGCTCTCGCTGTCAGTTCGAAGAGATCCTCGAAACCGATAAGTTCTGCATCCGCTGCGGTGCGCGTCTCCTGGAGATGGACGACCGGAACGATCCACTTCTGGGAACGCAGCGTGTGCTGCACGCCGCCGAAGTCCACTACCGGCTGGGCAACGTCTACTTCCGCAAGGGCGACCTCGATCAGGCCATCTCCTCGTGGACGCAAGCGCTGCGCATCGACCCAGGGCTCGAGTCTGCCCGCGAGATGCTGGGCAAGGCCCGGCGCCTGAAATCCGTTCGCTGAGGAGTCGATCATGACGACCGTTTGTTCCGCCTGTACGCACGAGAACCGCCACCGGGCTTTCTTCTGCTCCCAGTGCGGCACCAGACTGCACTTCCCCGCCGCCTCACCGGGTCGGCTGGTGCGCATGAACGGGACGCAGCAGGACAAGAAACTCGAGATTCCTACCTCCGTGTGCATCCTCGGTCGGGCGCCGACCGCGGACGTGGTCTTCGAGGAGGAGTCGGTCTCCAAGCAGCACGCCCGGCTGAGCCATGCGGATGGCGAGTACCGCATCGAGGACCTCGGCAGCTCGAACGGCACCTTCGTCAACGGGCGCCGCGTGCGCGAGGCCACCGAGGTGCACTCCGGCGACCTGCTGCGTCTCGGGTCGGTGATCCTCAAGCTCGAGGCCTAGCTTCCTCGTCGCCCCGGGATGCCCGCCCCCGAGGGCAAGGCGGCGCCACCCCAACCCTCACCCGGACGATGCATGCACGAGACGAGGCGCGATGCCGTGGACGCGCGCCGGAATTCCTGGCGCCACGGCCTGTGCGTCATAGTATTGCAGTGTGAGATCGGCGTCGGGATGCGCCGCCCAGAGGGGTCTGCCGACCTCGCCGCACAGGAGGGTCATGGACCGCAGCGCGGAGGAGCAACGCGGGTACACGCGACGGCTCGCCGTTTCGGCGTGCGCCGCGCTCTGCCTGCACGTGTGCCTGACGCTCCTGCCGCTTCCGGGACTGCGGGGACCCCTGGCGCCTCACGAGGGTGCGGGCGGCGGTGCCTCGAGCGCTCTGCTGAGTCGCTTCCTGGACGGTGCCCTGCGCGGGGCCGAGGTCACGGTTCTGCAGCCCGAACCCGCCATTCCCGCACCGGCGGCCGCTCCGGCGCCGGCGCAGCCCGAGACCCCGGTTCCCGAGCCCCCGATCGAGCCCGACCTCGCCCGGCTCGAGGTGGAGCTCATCGAGGACTCCCTGCCGGTCTACGAGCCCGACAGGCCCGCCCTGGAGACGGCCGCGCAGGGCTCGGGCGACTCCGGTGTGACCGCGGTGGCAGCGCGCGACGGTGTCGATGCGCACGCCGGCGGCCAGGCGGGTGACACCGAAACCTGGGGCGGGGGGGGAGGTGGAGAGCCACTCGAGATGCCGCTGCGCCCGCGCGTGTTGGTGCACCCGCACGTGCCGAGGAAGGTGGTCCGCAAACGCAAGATCGACGACTTCGTGCTCCTGCAGGTCCTCGTGGGCACCGACGGGGGTGTGCGCCAGGTGCGCGTCCTGCGCTCGATTGCCGACTGCCAGGAGTGCACGCAGAACGCCGTCGAAGCGGCACGGCAGTACCGCTACAACCCACCGATGTTCGAGGGCCGGCTCGTGGAGGTGTGGACGACACCGTTCGACCTGCGCTTCAGCTACAGACGCTGACCTTCGTGTCTCATCTGTACAGACCCTTCACGGCACCCCAGGACGACCGCTCGACCGCCGTCGTGCATTCGTTGTCCGCCCCCAAGGCGCCGCACCCACCTTGCGCGCAGAGGTCGAAGAGGACGGAATCGTCCGCCAGCGTGAAGTCGTCCGCACCGATGTTGCTGTACCCCGGCTCGAGCGAGACGCTCCCTTGGCCACGGCCCGTGAAGCACGGATCGCCCGCAAAGATGCCCAGCCAGTTGCCGGAGTCGTTGCCCCAGACGTCGTTGCAGCCCAGTGTGAAGCAGACCAGGTTGTCTCGGCGGCGGATGCCGCCTCCCCCGTTGTTCGTGATGAGGCAGCGATTGATGGCGAGGCGCGTCATGGAGGCGCCAGCGCCGCTCGTGTGCTCGGTACGGATGCCGTCCGTGCTGTTGAAGGCGATCGTGGAGTTCGAGATGCGGGCCCTCACCCCCTTGATGATGTTGATCCCGTAGCCGGTGTTCCGCACGACGAATGTGTTGATGATCTCGGCGGTCGGACCCGTCTCGAATCCGTCGCCGGTCTCGATGAAGATTCCACCACCCTCGTTGTACGCGACCCAGCAGTCCTCGATGAGCGGCCTGGAGAAGAAGTAGGCGGCCAGACCACCACCCGAGTTCGCGTCGTTTCCCGCCAGGATGCAGCGCCGGATTGTCGGGTCGCCCTCGTTGACGTAGATCGCCGTCCCCAGGCTGTCCGGCGAGGCGATCCTGCCCCCGGTCACGGTGAGGCCCTCGACGATCATGTTGCGGGAGACGAACTGCAGCGTGATGACGTTCCCGGCCTCCAGCGAGCCGTCGAGGATCGTGGACGCCGCCATCCCCGGCTCGCCACGCAGGACGATGTTCTTCCCGACGATCGTGATCCGGTCCCTGTAGAGACCCGGCTCCACCACGACGGTGTCGCCCTCCGAGGCCTGGTGGACCGCACTGCGGATCGTGCTGACGTCCGTAGGCACGCGGATGGTATCGGCCGAAGCGGTCGCAGCCAGGGACACGCCCAGGGCGACCGCGACACAGAGTCGCGACATTGAGAGGCCTCCTCGGAATGTGCGGCGAGAACGCAATAGGTCGGCTCGGTCCGTTCAATATAGAAGGGGCGATGGAACCGTGCAAGGGGCCCCCGGCAGGTCGCGCCGGCCCGCCCGGAGACGCCCCCGAAGCACCCCGAGGGCCGTCCGTGGAGACGCTGTAACCGAAGCCCGCACAACCTGTTCGTCAGAGCGGCCAGACCCAGACGCGGTCCCCGGGGGCCACCCGCTCGAGGTCGGGCGGCAGGACGATCTGGCAGCTGGCGCGGGCGTAGGCGAGCAGATCGCCGGACCCGGTGCAGGGCACCCGCTCGACGGCCGCGCCCTCGTCCACGCTGCGTCCCGGGAGCAGGACCCACTTCGGCGACCGGCGCCGCCATTCGAACGCGGCGTGCGCCCTGCCCCAAACCGGCCGCAGCTGTTTCATGCCTTGCAGGCACCGGAGCACCGTCCGACCGAAGAGCCGGAACGTCACCAGCGCCGACACCGGGTTCCCGGGCAGCGCCAGCACCACGCCCGCAACGTGCGAGCCGAACGCCACTGGCTTGCCGGGCTGCACCCGGACGCGCTCGAAGTGGAAGCGAACGCCAGCCGCCGCCAGCGCCTCGCCGACGAAGTCGTACGCACCCATCGAGACGCCACCGGAGACCACCAGCAGGTCGGCCTGCAGGCCGCGCGAGACGATCGTGTCCAGCTCGGCGCGCACGTCGGGGGCGCTGCCGAGGACGACCACCTGCGCCGCCTCCGCCGCCGCCAGGGCGGCGAGCATGGGGCTGTTCGAGTCGCGGATCTGCGTCGGTCGGGGCGCCGTGTCCGCGGGGACCAGTTCGTCACCGGTCGCCAGCACGGCCACACGCGGCCGGCGCCCCACCTCGATGCGCTGGGCTCCGACCATGGCGAGCGCCCCGATGTCCGGCTCGAGGAGCCGGCGGCCCGCGTCGTACAGCAGCTCGCCGGCGGCGCGCTCGCTGCCGCGCCCGGCGACGTTCTGGCGCCGCCGCACCGGGGCGTGGATGGACACCGGATTGGTGTCGAAGCCGGAGGTCCGTTCCACGGGCACCACGCTGTCCCATCCGGGCGGCACCGGCGCACCGGTCATGATGCGCACCGCAGTTCCCGGGCCAGCCTCGCCGGCGAAGGCCCCTCCGGGTGTTGCTTCACCGACGACCTCGAGACGCACCGGGGCCCCGTCACGCGCGCCGCCGACATCCTCGCTGCGCACGGCGAACCCGTCCATGGCCGCGCGGTCGAACGGCGGATACTCACGGTCCGTGCGTACCGGCCGCGCCAGCACACGTCCCACGGCGCGCTGCAGCGGCAGCGTCTCGGGCGGCAGGGGACGCACCTCGCGTTCGATGCAGGCCCAGGCATCGGGAACGTCGATCCACTCCATGCTCAAAGATCCTCGCTCAGAATGACCAGTCGCAACCGCGCGCGCGCCTGGTACAGATCCAGGAGCGCACCGGTCAGTCCGAGGCGCGCCGTGGCCACCTCGGCCTGCGCGCCCAGATACGCGCCGGTGTCGATCAAGCCGCGCTCGAAACGTTCGGCGCTGATGCGCAGGCTCTCCTCCGCGAGCTCGGACGACGCCCGGAAGAGCTGGTGGCGCCGCTTCGCGTCACGCAGCTGCCGCACCGCGTCACGCACCTCGAGTTCGATCTCGAGACGTCTGTCGCGCAGGTCGAGCTCGCGCAGGCGGATGCCGGCGCGTTCCAGGTCCTCGTCGAGTCCGTCGCGGCCCGAGTCCCAGAGCGGCAGCTGCACCGACAGCTGCAACGAGACGTTGTTCGCGGAGAGTGACTCGATGGCGCGATCGAGGGCCGTCTCGCTCGACACCCCTCCATAGCGGAGCGACAGGGAGACGTCCGGGGCGTGCGGGCGGCGGGCGCGGCGGTCCATCTCGAGCAGCGCCAGCTCGCGCTCGAGCAGGCCGATCTCGGTGCGCCGCTCGAGCGCCGTCACCACGGCCTCGTCCAGCGAGACGTCGAGATCGAACGGCTGCAGTCTCTCCGAGAGCAGCAACGAGTCGGAAGGTGAGACTCCCAGGAAGACCTTGAAGGCGTCGGACTGGCGCGCCAGCTGCGTTTCGGTCTCCGCCAGGCGTGCCTGTCTCTCGGCCAGGAACACGCGCATGCGCAGGAACTCCACCTCCGGGAGGAGGCCGGCCTGCACCTTACGTTCCGCCTGATCGTGGGCGCGGCTGGTCTGCTCGAGCGCCGACCTGACGATTCCCAGCGACAGACTGGCGCGCAGCAGCGACAGGTAACGCGACGTGGCTTCGAACGTGAGCTGGGCCCTCGCCGCCTGCTCGCGGTCGAACGACATCTCGTGCTCGATGCGCGCGCGACGCAGCTGCCGCCGCTCGCTGTCGTCGCCCAGCAGCTTCAGGTCGAGACCCACCTGCGCGTTGACCTGATAGTCGAGCCTGGCCTGCCGGACACCTTCCGGATCCGTGTCCTCGTCCCGGTAGTACACGGTGCCGCCGGCAAACAGTGCTCCCTTCCAGGGCAGGAGCTGGCGGTAGCGCAGGTCGCCGACGGCGTTCGTCCTCCTGGTGGTCGTCTTCCCGAACACCTGCTGGGTGACCAGGAGCGTGTCGCCGGCTCCGGTGAGCACCGTATCGACACCTGCGCCGGGCAGCGGCTCGACGTTGAACTCGCGGGACAGCATCGGCGCCTGCAGGTCGAGTCGCAGGTCGGGCCACAGTGCTCGGCGGGCGCGCGCCCAGCTCAGATCATCGCGCCGGGCTTGCAGTTGCAGGGGCCGCGACGTCGGGCTGTGCTCGTGGGCCATTCTCACGGCGCCTTCGAGCGAGATCTCGAACACCTCGGCGCCCGAGGTCTCCAGCAGAGCGCTCCACAGCAGCGCGCCCAGTGTCACCCCGCACGAACTCCAACGCATGGATGCCTCCCGGATCGCAGCTCGAGAACCACTGATCATTCGTGATGCAAGGCAACGATCGCCTCGACCGTGGTGGCCCGATGCGCCGGGACCAGACCCGAGACGAGCCCGGTGGCGATCGCCACACCGGTCGAGAGCAGAATCGATCCCGGTGTGATCAGGATCGGCCAGCCGGCCGCGCGCGCCACCAGTAGAGCGCCGCAGACGCCGACCACGATCCCGATCAACCCGCCGACACCACCCATGACGCCGGCTTCGAACAGGAACTGCGCGAGGATGTCGCGACGCCGCGCGCCGACGGCGCGCCGCACCCCGATCTCCGAGGTCCTCTCGACCACGCTCGCGAACATGATGTTCATGATACCGATGCCCCCGACGAGGAGGCTGATCCCGGCGATGCTCCCCATGACGAGCCGAAAGATCCGCTGCGTCCGTTGCTCCTTGCGGATGAGCTCCAGGGGAACGATCACCGTGAAGTCGCGCGTGCCCGCGTGCCGTGCTCCATTTGCTGAGGCGGGTCGGCGCGAAGCGGGAGAAGCCGAGGGCGAGGTAGAGGACGAGGGCGATCAGCACGATCAGGACGTCTCGGG
>JBHHXQ010000056.1:0-12609 GCA_046757105.1 Candidatus Krumholzibacteriia bacterium | reverse complement strand
CGGCAACGCCGCGTGTATCGAGCCGCGCGGCAACGGCCGTGGGGTTCGCCCACGCCTGTGCACTGTGGATGACATCGAGCAACACCTCGATGATCACGGTGGGAGACGGCAGGGGTGGCCGCGAGGGTCGGGACTCAAGCCGGCGACGCCTCTCGGCAACCTGAGCACGTGCGACCGCCTGCTCAACACTGACATAGACGAAGAGTCGTTCGAGCTGCACGCGTCCGATCTCCCTGGCCTTGGCGAGTTCGCGCAACGTGTCGTGGACCCGGAGCCGCAGCCGCTCGCGCAGCTCCGCGTGCGTCTGGCCTGCCGGGGCGCCGTGCACGAAGCGGACGATCGTTGCGCGCAACGTGCCGTACTTGGAGAACAGCGCCGCGTCATATGCCCAGAGTCCTTGTTCGTCGAAGTCGGGGGTCTCTTCGAGCGTGTAGTAGCGCCCAGCGTGGCTGTAGCTCGTCCGATAGCCTACCTCCGACAACACTCGGAACACGGTGGTGCGCGAGGTGGTGCCAAGCGCACGCTGAATCGTCTGCAGGTCCGCGACCTGCCTCCGCCTGAAGAGGCGTGAGAGGCGCCGTCGGGCGTCGTCTCGAGAGGACATCGTCCCTCCTGGAACAGTTACGACTATAGTATGCCACACTAGTCGTCATTGTTCCAGCCATCATGGACTCCAGCCCCCTTCCTCGCGCGAGAATCCGCTGATCTCGCCAAGCTCGCACGCTGCAATGGCACGATCTCGACTCGATGACAGGAGGGAAGATGCGTCAATTCCACAGGTTACACGATCCAACCGCGGATTGATGCCGTAGCGTTTCTCTTAGCGTGGGCCGCGGGCGGAGACCGGCATGCGGCGAAGGGGTACTCCACCTGGGTCCAAGTGCATCTGGAAATGGACCCTCCATCCGTACGATCCCGCCGCCGGCTATCGACTGGCGGCAATCCGGGCTGGTCCCAGACACAGTGTCCAGAGCAACTTGTGGGTCAAGGGCAGCGCATGTCTGGATTCCCACGTCCAGCTTTCTGGTCTTCTCGACGAGGACGCCGCGCGAGGGGCGGGCGGCATGCTCTTGGGCCTGCGCGCAAACAGATGGGGGGATCGGGCAGTCTAGTGCTCCAGCTTCCTGCGTGGCTGTCTCCAGGAGCGCAGGACGAGATTCGCGGGGGGCAGGTCGAAGGCCACCCAGATCTGCAGCCTTCCCGAGCGGGCGGACGTGAACGCGATCCGACTGCCATCGGGGGACCAGTCGGGCTCCACGTCCTCGGCCGGATGCGCCGTCAGCCGTGTCGCCTCACCGCCCTTCGAGGAGATGATCCAGATGTCGGCGTTGCCGCTGCGCTTGGACGTGAACGCGATCATGCTGCCGTCCGGAGACCAGGAAGGGTGCGTGTCGTCTGCCCGGTCGGTCGTGACCTGGTGCGCGTACCCGCCGCCGACCGGCATCGTCCAGATATCGTAGTCTCCGCTGCGCCTGGAGGCGAACGCGACGCGGGTTCCATCGGGGGACCAGGTTGGGTTCCGTGCCACGTGACCACGGCTCTCCAGCCGCGTCGCCTCCCCTCCGTCGGCAGGGATCACCCAGATGTTGACGATCCCGTGCAGCGCGGACTCGAAAGCGATCATGCTGCCGTCCGGAGACCAGGCGGGACACTTGTCCCCGCGATGCTCCACGGCCAGCGCAGCCGGCGCCTCGTCGGTGTCACCGGTGATCCACAGCGCGGCGTTCGTCGAGAACGCGATCCGCCGGCCGTCGGGGGACCAGGTGGGGTGGGAGTTCAACGTGAGGGGTGCCCCGGTGGCCTGACCGGCCACGGTGCGCGAGCGCCGCCCGGCGAGGATCACCACCTCGAGGGTCGACGTGAACTCCTCTTGCGATCCCTGCAGGGTCGCGTGCGTGTACGCGATCAGCGTTCCGTCGGGTGACCACGCAGGCTCACTGTTCCAGCTCGTCACTGCGTAGGCTGTCGAGGTGACCTGGGCGAACTCGACGGCGTGTGCACGCGCACCGGCCGCCGCCAGCAGGACGGCGAGCCCGCGCACCGCGTGACACGGTTTCGAACGGAAGGCACACATGACGTGAGGCATCACTCTCGAGCTGGGACCAGTATAGCATCACCACTGCCGTCGAGCCCACGGGTCTGGCTCGACCCCTGGGCTGGTTCCCAAGCGAGCCGTGTCACTGCATCAGCAAGCGTGGCTGCAGGCGACCCGCTGGTGAAGCAGGTCCACGACGATGACGGCCCACGAGCGACTCGGGCCGCCGGCGCGTCGGGCGCGCGATGTCGATCGCGCGGGCGGCGGCCCGCCGCGTCCCGGGAGCGGAGGCGTGAAATCGCCGCCCCACCGGGGCCACGCGGTGATATCGACGCGCGTACGCCGCAGTCCCACGCGCAAGCCGGTGCAGGCGGTCAGCACGCGGGCGGCACCACGAAGGGTGCGGTGCGCACGGCTCCGAACGCCAGCTCGGGGAAACTCCGCTGCGCGCGCACGCCCGAAACCCGTATTCTTGGCAGGGTGGCCGCCGCCCCCACGTCCGTCCGTTCTGCCCCGGCGGTGGGGTGCGGGTCGGCGCCCCGTCGCGGCACGCGTCCACGAGATCACGGCCCCACCCGTTCACCTGACGTCCAGAAAGGAGTCCGCATGGCGTTTCGGCCCGTCCTCTCGAGGCTCCGCGACCGTGACAACCGCCCGGGCGAGCATCACGGTGTGACGGTGCTGCCGACGCTGCACCATCCCACGGCGCTTCTCGGGAAGCGCCTCCCAGGAATCGCCACGCTCGTCCTGACCGGTCTCGTGGCCGCCACCTCGGTGGCGCAGCCGGTCCGAGCGCCGCGGGCGCTCGAGCCGCCCGCCGAATCGCACCCGCTCGACGTCCGCGACCTCTGGGCCATGCAGCGCGTCGCAGATCCGCAGCCGTCTCCCGACGGCCGCTGGGTCGTGTTCGCGAGTCGCGAGTTCGACGTGCAAGCCAACACCTCGCGCTCCAATCTGTGGCTGGTGCCCATCGAGGGAGGCGAGCTGCGCCGGCTGACCACCGCGGACGCGCGCGACGGACAGCCGCGCTGGTCGCCGGACGGCAGTCGGGTCGCGTTCCTGTCGAATCGCAGCGGCTCGAGCCAGATCTGGGTCATCCGCATCGACGCGGGCGAGGCCCGGCAGCTGACCGATCTGCCGGTCGACGTGGAGAGCTTCCAGTGGTCGCCGGACGGGCAGCGTCTGGCGTTCGTGGCGGCAGTGTACCCGGACTGTGCGACGCTGGAATGTACGGCCGAGCGGGCCGATTCGCTGGATGCGGGTGCCGTGCAAGCGCGCGTGTACGACGCGCTTCTCTACCGCCACTGGGACACCTGGGACTGTGGCCGCCGCAAGCACATTCTCGTGATGCCGGTCTCCGGCGGGGAGCCAGTGGACGTCCTGCGCGGCGCCGACCTCGACGCGCCACCCCCGCCCTGGGGTGGGAGCGGTTCCTGGGCGTGGTCGCCCGGCGGGCTCCACATCACCTTCCAGGGGCGCACACGCAATGCCGAAGCATCGTGGACGACCGATCTCGATCTCTACCTGGGTGCCGCCGACGGCTCGGGCTTCGAGTGCATCACCGAGCCGAACCTGGCCGAGGACAGCCATCCGGTGTTCGCGCCGCACGGCGATCGGATCGCCTACCTGGCCATGAAACGCGCCGGCTACGAGGCCGACCGCAGGCGCATCGTTCTCTACGACCCGGAGAAGAGGAGCCGCAGGACGCTCACGGAGACCTGGGATCGCTCACCTCTCGAGATGGTCTGGTCGCCATCCGGGAAGCGTTTGTACGTGACGGTGCGTGAGGAAGGCAGGCGCGCGGTCTATGCGGTCGCAACCGGAGATGCCCGCCTGCGGCGACTGCCCATGCCGGGGTCGGTGCGGTCGTTGCGGGCGTTCCGTGCCCCGGACGGCGAACGTCTGCTCTTCCTCCTCGACTCCCTCACGCGTCCGGCCGACGTGTACACGTGCAAGGCGGACGGCTCCGATCCGCGCCGCCTGACGCGCTTCAACGACGAGCTTCTGTCGCGGATCCGGATGAGCACGCCGGAGCGCATCCGGTTGGATGGTGCGAAGGGGGACGTCGTGCACGCATGGTTGCTGCCCCCGGTGAACCACGAACCCGGGAGGCGCTACCCGCTCGTGCTCCTCATCCACGGCGGGCCGCAGGGCTCGTGGGAGGACCGCTTCCACACGCGCTGGAACCTGCAGCTCTACGCTGCCGCCGGCTTCGCGGTCGTGGCACCCGACTTCCACGGCTCGTCCGGCTACGGGCAGGCGTTCACGGACGCCATCCGCAAGGACTGGGGTGGGCGGCCGTACGAGGATCTGATGAAGGCGGTGGACCACGTGGTGGCGACCGTGCCGTACGTCGATGGCGACCGGCTCGGCGCCGCCGGTGCCTCGTACGGCGGCTACATGATCAACTGGATCGCCGGGCAAACCGATCGCTTCCGCTGTCTGGTCAATCATGCCGGGCTCTTCGACCTGCGCAACTTCTATGGCGCCACCGAAGAGCAATGGTTCCCCGAGTGGGAGTTCGGCGGGACGCCCTGGGAGAAACCCGAGAACTACAAGCTGTGGTCCCCGAGCAACTACGTGAAGTACTGGGAGACCCCGATGCTGGTCATCCACGGGGGGCTCGACTACCGGGTGCCGGAATCCGAAGGCTTCGCAACCTTCACGGCCTTGCAGCGGCGCGGCATCCCCTCGAAGTTCCTGCACTTCCCGGACGAGAACCACTGGGTTCTCAAGCCCCAGAACGCCATCTTGTGGCAGGACACCATTCTCGACTGGCTCGAGCGCTGGCTCGTGCACGAGCCCGGCGCCAGCGGCTCGGAGTAGGAGGCTGCGGCTTGGGCACTTCGAGACACCGAGAGCGGCACGGCCGTGCCCGGCGGCTTCTCGGCGGCTGCGCGCTCGCCGCAGCGCTGGCGAGCGGCTCGACGGTCGCCCGGCCGGGGGCCGCGTCCGCGCAAGCGTCTTCTGCTGCGCTCGCCGCTCCGGCGAGCGTCTCCGCGGGCGAGCCGACCACACCGATCTCGCCCGAGAAGTTCCTGGGCTTTCCCGTCGGGGCGGACCGCGAACTCGCCGACTACAATCAGATCTTGGGCTACCTCGAGAGGCTGGATGCCGCGTCGGAGCGCCTCGAGCTGCGGGAGTACGGGCGTTCGACGCTCGGCGCCCCACTCGTCATGGTGCTCATCTCGACCGCCGAGAACCTGCGCAACGCCGAACGCTACCGCGAGATCTCCGCGCGGCTGGCCCACCCGCGAGGCCTGGGCGACGCCGAAGCGGAGAAGCTCGTCCGGGATGGCAAGGCCATCCTGCTCGTCGTCTGCAACATCCACTCCACGGAGATCGGATCGAGCCAGATGATCCTGCAGTGGGCGTACGACCTGGTGACCACACAGGACCCGCGCGTTCTCGCCTGGCTGCAGGAGGTCGTCCTGCTCGTCGTCCCGTCGGTGAACCCCGACGGTCAGATCATCGTGACCGAGTGGTACCGCAAACATGTCGGGACGCGTCACGAAGGCGGCCCGATGCCGTGGCTGTACCACGTCTACGCGGGCCACGATCTGAACCGCGACTGGTTCATGTTGACGCAGAAGGAGACGCGCGCCCTCAACCGCGTCGCCTACCGCGAGTGGTTTCCGCAGGTGCTGGTGGACGAGCATCAGATGGGCACGACCGGGCCGCGGGTCTTCGTCCCCCCCTACGCCAATCCGGTGGCCGAGAACGTGCACGCGCTCATCTGGCGCCTGACGGCGCTGGTCGGCAGCAACATGGCGCTGCGCCTGGAGGAGGCCGGGAAGACCGGCGTCATCTACGGTTACACGTTCGACGGGTACTGGGTCGGCGGCACGCGGAGCACCTGCTTCTGGAAGAACACGGTCGGCATCCTGACCGAGGTGGCTTCGGCGCGCATCGCCAGCCCGGTGCACGTCGATCCGATGGAGCTGCGCGGCAATCGCAAGGGCCTGCCGGAGTACCGCGCCCAGGTGAACTTCCCGAACCCGTGGCCCGGAGGATGGTGGCGCCTGCGCGACATCGTCGACTACGACCTCGTGGTCTCGAACAGCGCGCTGGAGACCTGTGCGCGTCACCGCGAGGACCTGCTGCGCAATCGCCTCGAGCTGGCCCGAGATGCTCTCGAGCGTGGGCGCAGCGAGCCGCCGTACGCTTACGTGGTCCCTCCCGACCAGCACGACGAGCGCACCGCGGCCTGGATGGTGGACCTGCTGCGCGAGAACGGCATCGAAGCCTACCTCGCCCAGAGCGCCCTGCACGTGGACGGGCAGGTGTTTCCCGCCGGTTCCGTGGTCTTGCCGACCGCGCAGCCCCACCGGGCCTTCCTGAAGGAGATGATGGAGACACAGAGCTACCCGGAGATCGCCTACGGCCCGGACTCGGACGAGATCTTCAGGCCGTACGACGTGACCGGATGGACGTTGCCCCTCCTGATGGGTGTCGATTGGGTGACGGTCGATGCGCCGTTCGACGTGCCCCTCGAGCCGCTGGACGACCGCGTGTGGCCCCGCCGTGCCGAGGCCGACCCGGAGGCGGCCGTGGTCGCCCTTTCGCCGCGGACGAACGCTTCGCATCGAGCCGTGAACCGCCTGTTCGGGCGGGGTCTGGCGCTGTGGCGTGCGGCGTCGGCGTTCGAACTGGACGGTCGCTCGTTCGACGCCGGCACCTGGCTGGCCGACGGACGGCGCGCCCGTGCGCTGGCGGAGGAAGCGCGCGCACTGCACGTGGCGACCACGAGCTTGCCGGAGCTTCCGGAGGTTCCGCTGTACGAGATCGACGAGCCGCGTCTCGGCTTGTTCAAGCCGTGGCGCGCCTCGATGGACGAGGGCTGGACGCGCTGGGTGCTGGAGACCTTCGAGTTCCGGGTGACCGAGCTCGACAACAAGATGGTGTCGCACGGCAAGCTCGCTTCGCGGTTCGACGTCATCGTTCTGCCGAGCGTCCCACGCTCGGTCATCGTGGACGGCGAGCTGGCGGACGGTGGGTTCCAGGAGCCGTTGCCGCGCCCGTACGACGGCGGCATCGGTCTCGGCGGTCTGCGCGCGCTGCGTGAGTTCGTGGAGGCGGGCGGCACTCTCGTGGCTCTCTCCGAGTCGGGCCAGGCGCTCCTGCAGGACCTGGAGATTCCGGTCCGGAACGCCGTTGCCGACCTGGATGCTTCCGAGTTCTCGATCCCGGGGACACTGGTTCGCATCCAGGTGGACACCAGCCATCCGCTCGGCTTCGGGATGCCGCGCGAGCTGGCCGCTTACCAGAGGGGAGGACCCGCGTACGTCACGCGGCCGCCCGCAGGCGTGGTGTCGCGCGCCGTGGTCGCACGCTATCCGGACGACGGGGGCCCGATGGTGCTGAGCGGCTGGGCGCGCGGCGGCGAGTTTCTGCGTGGCCGCGGTGCGATCGTCGAGATCGGCATGGGTGACGGCAAGGTGATCTTGATGGCGCCACGCGTGCAGCACCGCGGGCAGACCCACGCCACGTTCAAGCTGCTCTTCAACGCGATCCACCAGTCGGCCGCCGAGCTGCGCGGCGTCCGCTGAGACCGGAACGGCCGGCAGCCGACGCTCTCGGGAGCGCCACATTTCGATCTCTCCGGCGCTCCGCTCGCGCGCTCCGGGGACGCGACCGGGTGATTCTGCACGTGCGCGGTCTGGCGCGCGGGCGGCATGCTCTTTGGTCCGGCGCGAGTTATGGGGGCGGGCCGCCGTCGGAAGCCATCAGACTACCCCATCTCCCGCCCCCATCTGTCCGAGCGCAGGACCAAAGAACATGCCGGGCCGCCCCTCGCGCGGCGTCCTCGTCGAGAAGACCAGAATCACCCGGTCGCGGTCTAGGGTTTCGCCGGCGGTTTCGGCGCCGAACCGGGCGGCGGGGCGGGGACCGGCGGCGCCGCGTTCTCGGCGCGCCTGGATGGAGGATGCACGGCGACGATCGCCTTGGGACTCTGTCCGGCGCTACGCAGGCGGACGACGTCCTCGGGCGCGAGCTGGCAGTGCTCGCTCATGGCACGCAGGATCACCAGCTCGCGGACCTCCTCGTCCGTGAGACGCTGGTCGGCGCCGGGGCGCGTGCTCCAGGTCGCGTACGGGCGCGCGTACGGCTCGGGAAGCTCGAGGTTCACGGGTAGCTCGACGAAGAAGATCTCGCAGCCGAGCCGGCAGCGACGCGTGATGGCGTCCCAGGAACCCCCCTCACGACGCCAGGTGACGATGTCGTCGAGATCGGCGTCCGACAGCCGCACCAGTTGCAGGGCGACCGCCAGGTCGAACTCGCTGATCCACGCCGCGCGCTGCTCGAGCTTCTCGAGATCCGCTCCATAGTAGTTCACGAACAGGAAGCCCAGCTGCAGCGACACCGGATCCGGGGCGCCCTTCGGCCCTGTCTCGGCGCCGGCAGCCGGAGCCACGACGAGAAGACACGCGAGAAGCGATCCGATCCGTCGCATGGGTTCCCCCAGTCCATCTGCACCGGAACAGTCTGCATTTCCATGCAAGCCGTGGGCCGCGTCTGGGAATCGTCCCGAAAGCGCGCCCGGATTCCCGACGCGATCCGGGAGTTCCCGATCCGCCTGGACCTCCCATTGCGCCTTGCGACCCACCGGAAACGCCCGGCGTGTGGACGGACCCGGAATCGCAGACCGGCTCCGTCACGGAGCCACCCCGTCGCGCTGCGCGGATGACAGTGCCAGGCCGACGTTCCACCTGGCGGGGCGGGGACACCGGGCGTGAGCGGCGGCGTGCGTCCCGAACCCGCCCGAGCATCTCCACATGCGGGGGCGACGCGTGCTGGGAAAAGGAGTTTCGGGGCACGAGTTTCCCGACGCAGACGTCAGCGCGCCTTGTAGAGGCCCTTGACGTGTTCCCAGGTGGCCCGCGTCACCGCCGTCCCCGTGTACTCGACGACGAGCTGCGGCCGGCTGCCTGCGACCGGGTGCTCGCGCGTATCGAAGCGCTTCGAAGTCTGGTTGCCGCTCTCGTTGCCGATCAGGACCCATCCGAAGTTGCTGTCCGGGTTGTCGAGCCACATCTGCACGTCGGCCACCATCTGCGTCGTGGTTCCCCAGATGTAGGTTCCCTCGGCATCCACGAGGACCGACGCACTCGTGGTGGCCTCGAAATCGCCGCCCATGTTCGTCCAGAAGTCGGTGTTGAAGAAGGTGTGGATCCAGGTTGCATCGCCCGTCGTCGATGGAGCACCTGCTCCGCCTCCACCACCACCGCCTCCGGTCGAATTGGAGGTTCCCTCGCCCCAGTCGGACAGCACGCGGTGCAGGCTCACGGTCTGGCCCGCGGCGACCGTTTTCGACATACTGAGGACGAGCTGCGCGCCGTCGACCGTGGCGCCCGCGGGGATGTTCCCGGCGATGTCGAACTCGATCAGTGCACGCCGGCGTGCACCGGTTCTCGTGGTTCCGGCGAACATCCCGTCGCCGATCGCGTTGCTCAGCGAGCCCTGAAGGTTCTCGAACAGCGTGTTGTCCTTCACGGCCCCCAGCGTGACCATCTCGGCGGCCACGGAGGGGATCACGAAGAGCGACAGCACGAGAAGAACTGATCCACGAAACAGCATGTACAAGCCTCCATCTCGGTGGGTCGAGGCGGCGAGCTCGGGGTTTCGCGCCACGAGAGCACGCATCCAACGCGTCCGGCCGCGGCAACGAGCCCAATCCATGTCCTGTGGTGCCGATGACAAGCCCGGTTGTCGTTCGAAAGGGCAGAGCTTCATCATAGACGGAGCGCAGAGGATGCGCAAGGTGGCGCCGGGTCGAGCAGCCGAAGACGCCCGCGCGTCCACGATGGTGACGCTCGTTGGCGTCGCCGATCCCGACCTCCAGATCCACGCAGCGGACGACCTCCTCGACCATGCGCACTTCGACCTCCCCGGCGCCGTGACCCCGGCAGGGTCACCGGGACGCGGTTCACTCGGTCTCCTGCAGGGTGACGACGGTCTCCAGCTGGCTGCGGCCACGGCGGTAGTGGACGACGACGCGATCGCCCGGGTCGTGGGCGTCGAGCGCCGTGTAGAGATCGTTGTAGTTCTCGATGCCCTGGTCGTCGATGCCGATGATGACGTCGAACTGCGGCCGTCCGAAGCGGTCAACGTGCGCGGGACGCAGACCGGCTCGAGCGGCCGCACTGCGAGGCACGACGTCGCGGATCACCACGCCCTGGATTCCCCAGCGCCGCGCCTGGATGTCGTTGAACAGCGTGACGCCGAGGCCGGCGCGCTTCACGACCCCGTAACGAATGAGCTGCGGAACGACGCGCAGCACCGTGGCGACCGGGACCGCAAACCCGATTCCGGCGCTCGACCCCGACGTGCTGTAGATGGCCGTGTTGACGCCGATCAGCCGCCCCGAGGAGTCGAGGAGCGGCCCGCCCGAGTTGCCCGGGTTGATCGCCGCGTCGGTCTGGATGACGTCCTGAATGGTCGTTTCCGCAGCGGACCGGATCTCGCGTCCGAGCGCGCTGATCACTCCGGTGGTGAGGGTCTGGTCGAGACCGAAGGGGTTGCCGATCGCCAGCACCTTCTGTCCGACGACCAGCTCGTCCGAGTTCCCCGGCACCACCGGAACGAGGCTCGAGCGCGGCGCGTCGATCTTCAGGACCGCCATGTCCTTGTTCGGCTCCCGGCCGATCAGATCGGCGTCGTAGGTGGAGCCGTCGGCGAGCGTCACGGTGAACAGGCGGTGGCGGCCCTGAACGACGTGGGCGTTGGTGACGATGTGTCCCTCGCGGTCCCAGGTGAATCCCGACCCCGAGCCACGCGGGATCTCCAGGATGTTCGTCGAGAAGAAGTCGCGTCGCAGCTCCTTGCTCGTGATGAAGACGACGGAGCGCGACACGTCGCGGAAGACCTCGATCGTGTTGCGTTCGTCCTGGAGGAGGCCGGGAGGGACCGGGGTGTCCCGCGACTGCGCCGTGGCCGGGCCGGCGCGACCGACCTCGACCGCGAGCAGGAGAAGGAGCAGGAACCCGCGGGCCGGAATCCTGGATGACATGGTGGCACCTCCGCGGGTGCGAAGTCATCGACCCTCGAGTTCCGCCGGGCCGGCGACCGCAGGTGGCGCCCGCATGCAATCTTTCGGTTGTTGGAGGACGGGCGTCAAGCCCACGTTCCGCGCCGGTGGGGGAATTCGCAGCACCGATGGCCCGGCGCCGCCCGGCTCCCGCTGCCGACCTCGCCGGGCGCCCAGGAGAATGGGCCGCAGGCCCGGCCGATTCGAAGTCGGTCACGCCATCGCGGAGGTCGCAGCGGGCAGCCGCGCAGAGGTCTCAGCCGGCGATCAGCGGCGCGATCACCAGCGAGACGATGCTCATCAGCTTGATGAGAATGTTCATCGACGGCCCGCTGGTGTCCTTGAACGGATCGCCGACCGTGTCGCCGACGACGGCGGCCTTGTGTGCCTCGCTGCCTTTGCTCTCGCCCGAGATCTCGCCTCTCTCGATGGCCTTCTTGGCGTTGTCCCAGGCGCCGCCCGCGTTCGCCATCATGAGAGCGAGGAGGACGCCCGCGACGGTGGCGCCGGCCAGCATGCCGCCCAGGGCCTCGGCGCCCAGGAACGGGATGAAGCCGACGACGACCGGGGCGGCAACGGCCACGATGCCGGGAAGCAGCATCTCCTTGAGAGCCGCAGCGGTCGAGATCGCCACGCAGCGCGCCGAGTCCGGCTTCGCGTCGGGATGGCCTTCGAGGAGGCCGGGGATCTCGCGGAACTGCCGGCGGATCTCCTCCACCATCTTTCCGGCCGCACGTCCGACGCTGGTCATGGTCAGCGCCGCGATGAAGAAGGGGAGGGTACCGCCGATCAGGAGCCCGACGACCACGCGTGGATCGGTGACCTCGATCAAGAAGCTGCCGCCTGCCTTTTCCCTCACCAGCGTGACCGCCTGATTGTAGGCGCTGAACAGGGCCAGCGCGGTCAGCGCCGCCGAGCCGATCGCGAAGCCCTTGCCGATGGCGGCCGTCGTGTTGCCGAGCGCGTCCAGGCTGTCGGTGATCGCACGCACCTCGGGGCCCAGGCCGGCCATCTCGGAGATGCCGCCGGCGTTGTCGGCCACCGGGCCGTAGGCGTCGACCGACATCGTGATCCCCACCGTCGCCAGCATGCCCACGGCGGCGATGCCGATGCCGTACAAGCCCGCCACGTGGTTGGCGACGAGGATGCCGACCACGATGATGAGCACGGGCAGAACACAGCTTTCGAGCCCCACCGCCAGTCCGTTGATGATGTTCGTTGCGGGACCGGTCTTGGACGCGTGCGCGATGCGCAGGATGGGTCGGGCGCTCGTGTAGTACTCGGTCACCAGACCGATCAGCGTGCCGCCAACGGTTCCCGCCAGGATGGCCCACCAGACGCCGTTGTTGACGTCCGTGGAGGCGATGTAGCCGTAGGATCCGCCGAGGAAGACGAGGGCGGCCAGCCAAGCCGAGTAGCGCAGGGCGGCCGCCGGGTTCCAGGTCTTGAGCGCGCTCATCGAGGCCAGGCCGACGAGGCTGGACGCCAGGCCGATCATCGCCAGGATCGGCGGCAGCGACATGAGCGTGAGGCGCATGGTCGCCTC
>JBHHXQ010000055.1:0-12613 GCA_046757105.1 Candidatus Krumholzibacteriia bacterium | reverse complement strand
CGTCATGGAACCCCCCGTCTACTCCACTCGGCTCGACCAGAACCGCCCCAACCCCTTCAACCCCAGGACGTCCCTACGCTTTGCTCTCGAATCTCCTGACCATGTGACACTCGCCATCTACGACGTCCTGGGCCGCAGGGTGCGCACGCTGATCGACGATGTCCTGGGCGCCGGTCCTCACGTCGACTTCTGGGATGGTCTGGACGAGCGAGGCGTTCAGGTCGCCAGCGGCGTCTACCTCTACAAGCTCACGACAGGCTCGGGGTTCGGCCAGTCTCGAAAGATGGTGCTGCTGCGATAAGATCTCGCGCGCCCCCATGGGCACCCACGCCGGATCGGCGAGCGGCTGGTCGAGAGGCCGTCGTCGCCGACGGGAGTCCCCCGGTCGTGATGTGATGCGTCCGGTCGCACTCCGGGGTGCTGCCCCGAGCCACGGATGCCAACACCGGCCTACTCCTGGCCTACTCCGAGGCCTGTCGCGGTGTCCAGGACAAGAGAGCCGAGCCATGGCTCGGTCGAATCTCAACCTTGGTTCCTCGGCATCTGAGCCGCTCCGGCCTCAAGGCCAGGGATCTGGCGGGGTTGAGAGGCTGTGCTGCGGAGCTCGGGAACCGCTGGCGCTTCGGCATCCTCCTGCACAGCGGCAGCGAGGTGGTGGCGCTCGATCCGCGAACCCTGGCGGTGCCCCTGGCGATCTTCCCGGGTCGCCGGGGCTGATTCTCCCGGACGATTGTGCCGGCGCACGTCTCGCTTTGTGAAGACCACCAGCCGGCGCCCTCTTGCCGCCTGGACCGCCAGCACTCGGGAGCATCTCCTCCTCCGACGACTCGCTGGCGCGCGCCAGCTGGATCACTCGTCGAGGTCCCGGTGCGCGGTGGCATCCTCGTCCACCCAATCCTCCTCTTCCCAGGACATCCCCTTGCGACCCGGCACTTTCCGCGTCGGTCCCGCCGCGTACAGAGGACAGCTCTTCGGCCCGTAGCAGAACGTCTCCGTGCGATACCTCTTCACCGACGGGTTCCAGTGATCCACGATCATCTCCACCGCCATCGCGCACCCCCAGATGCAGCCCGTGCACCGGGCGGCGTAGGTGCGGGCCGCGAGCCTCCGGTGACCACGTTCCCGGTAGACCTCGAGCGCGGGCGGAACACCCCCGAACGGAGGGGGATCATGGCCGGGCTCACCACCTCTGGCGATGACCTTCAGCCCACTCGTCTTGTACAGCTCCGCAGTTTCCAGCGTTGGATCTGCAACATGAAGCGACTCGCCCAAAACCACGTCGCCGGCGCGGAACGCGTGTCTCTCGAGCGCTGCCTTCCCGATGGCAACGGTGAACTCCCTGGACTCCGCTCCGATGGATCCCTGGACGCGCAAGACGTAACCCAGATAGCTGTGGGAACGCTGATCGAAGCTCCGTGTCAGTCGAATCCGCGGCTGCACCGACAGAAGCTGGCCATCCCACTCGACCTTCGCATCCATTCCGCTACCCTCCCGATTGCCGCTGGGCCTTGCGGCCCCACTTCTGTCCGGCCCGGTCGACAGACGAGGATCGAGTCCTGGACGCCTGGAACAAGCGCTCGAAGCGCGGCATGAAGCCGGATTTCCGGCTGTGCTTCTCGCGAACGTGATCGACGAGCTCGTCCCATGCGCCGGCCATCCCTTCCTTCTGCAGGATGTTCCGCGCCGCCTCGAAGTTGTCGAGGGCCGCGTCGTAGTACCTGCCCATCTTCGCCGCCAGGATCCGCAACCCCATTGCGGCATGGAGCTTCGCAGCGGGCCGAGGATGGGCCTTGGCGAGCCCTTGGGCCGCCGGCTCGGTCGTGAAGTGGCTGATTCCCATCAGCTCGTCGCGCTCGGCCCGCTGGACGAGCTCGGCCAGACCATTCCATTCCCTGGCTTTGACGAAGATGCCGATCCTCTCGTCGAGCGGGGCGTGCTCCATCGCCGCGAGCGCCTTGGCGCGCCATGCATGGCGCTCGGCCTTCGGCACATACTTCATCAGCTCCTCGAAGGAATCCGGCGACGGATCCCCGCGATACTCCTCCCATGCCGACGCGATCGCGTCGTCGCGACGTCCGAGCTTCTGGAGGATCTGCCGGCGCACGCCAGGAAGATCGTAGGCAAGGCCATCGATCGACGCCTCCTCCTTCTCCAGCTCGAGACCGCGATCGACCCAGCGCAGCGCATCTTCGCACTGCCGGCGCTTCAAGCAGATCTCCGCAAGCACCTCGCAATCCCTGGACGACAGCTCACCGGCTTCCTCGCAGATCCCCACATATGCATCCAGATCGCGCCGCTTCGCGTGGATCCCTTTCAGGATCCTGGCCCCGCAACGATACCGGTAGGAATCTTTCAGCTGCGCCCGCTTCGGGCCGGACATCCACCGACGGCGCACGGCGTTCTCGAAGGCCACCAGACCAGCCTTGCCCAACGCCTCGATCACTTCCTCGTCCAGCCCGTCGCTGTAGCCGTAGTCGTCGTCTTCCATCCAGGACAGCAGGATCCCGGCCGTCTCGTCCGGATCGGCCTTGGCGGCCTGGCGGGCCTTGATCCAGTCGCAGAGCAGCCCTGCGACGAAATCCCCGAAGCCGCCTTCGGAATCGTCGATCTCCTCCAATTTCTCGTAGCACCCGGCGATGAAGCTCTCGTAGAATCCGACCGCCGTTGCCGCCTGTCCCTTCTCGACCAAGGCGCCGATCTTCGCCTTCGCGGCCTCCACAGCACCGAGGAAGGTCCACATGTCGTGGTAGTCGAAGAACGCTCCCGGAGCCAGCGCGTCGTCGATGATCTGTTCGAGACGATCTCTGCGTTTCCTGGCCATGCCTCCTCCGTCAGGATTCTCTCCCCGGCCGCCGCGTCTTCGCGGGCCTGCCAACAGCGGGAGCATCCGATCGAGCTGCGGCCGTGAACCCCTTGTAACACGCACTGTTTGCGAAGGGAACCCGCGCGTCCGCCACGGCTCTCCCGGAGCGGTCCTCCCGAGCGATCAGCTGGAACCGGTGTGAACGGCGCAACGACGTCGGAGCTGAAGATCGACGCGCCGGGCGGCGGGCACACAGCCACCACCCGGGCGCCCGGACAGGGGGTGCCGGAGAGCGACCCGGGGAGGGGTGTATCCCCGGATCGCTCTGCTACCTTCCCGATCAGCGTCCGCCCTTGGCCTTGGCTCCGGCTGTCACGGACTCTTGCAGCTCCTTCAGCTCCGCCTGCATCTCCTCCTCCACCCCGTTGTACTCGTAGAGCTGCATCGTGCCGCAGCAGCGGGACCGGTCCTGGAAGACACCCGCGGCGTCCTGAACCTTGGGCTGCAGCTGAAGCACGCCTTCCTTCTCTTCGTCCCAAGCCACCAGATCCGCCGCAACGACCTCGCGGATCGCGAAGCGGTTCCGGATGAAGTTGCGGTACTGCGGCGGCTTGCCGTCCTGCTGCGAGATGCGCAGCATCTGGTTGACGACGTCCACATAGGTGGCCCTGGTGTCGGGTACCTCGACGATGGCACGAACCACCAGGCCGTTCAGGTACTGCCCCAGCTCGTAGAGGAGGATGACGCAGTCCCTCTTCCTCGCCCTCATGCGCTCGAAGGCGAAGATGTCGGCGAGGATGTCGTAGATGGCGCCCGTGAAGATCTGCGAGATCGCATGAACGTCATTGCCCACCTGGCCGAGCCTGAACTCGTTGTCTGCGTTCCGCAGGCCGTTCGGCTTGCCGAGCGCCAGACCGAGCTCCTCCGCCAGATCCTCGAGGTAGGTCTTGTCGTGCAGGTTGGCCTTCGTCTGCGCGATCATGGCCTCCAACTGATCCAGCTGGGAGAACGCCAGGAAGATGGCCGTCAGGTCCGCGAAGGACTCGTGCACCCCCCCCGTCTGCAGTGGGTTGTCCCATGCGAGCCACTGCGGCTTGAGCGCGTCCAGGATCGCGTGGCCGGTCGCGTGGGCGACGATGTCGAGCGACCGGCACGTGAACACGGGCGGTATGCCCGGCGGCGATCCGGGCTTCGTGAAGTAGCCGAACTTGAGCGCCCTCTGGGTGCGGCTGTAGAAGGCGTTCATCATGTTCGCAGCGTGCGGGTAGACCTGCAGCGGCTCGGTGTCCTGGGGATCGTTCCACTGCCAGGGCACGGGTGCGTGCGGTGTCCGCTCGAGAGCACGCTGGTACATGGTGAGGGTCTGGCGGACCACCGCGTAGGTATGCACCGCATCGAATGCGGGAGTCCCCGGCGTTTGCACCAGGTCCCCCATTGCGTTCGGGCCGACCTCCGGCAGACCTCGGGTCGCCACGCGGGCATCTCGCGGCCCCTCCAGAACGAGGTTCGGAAGGAACGCCTTGCGCACGCCGATCTCACCGAGGCTCGGATCGTGCTTCCACAGCAGCACGCGGGCGCCCCAGGGGATCGGGCGTGGGATCGACACGGGAATCGGCAAGCGCGGCAGGGCCGACGCCAGGGTCGCCTGCATCGCCTTCCGGGTCTCGCGATACTCCCGGGTGGGAGTCGGCACGTACGAGATGGGCGTGGGAGGACCTCCCACCGCGCCCATCGGTGCTTGCGTCGGTTCCTCGACCACTGTCGTGGCAGGCCGATCCAGCACCGCTTGATGTGTCGGGTCTTCTCGCTTCATGAGCGTACTCCTTCTCCTTCGCCGGGGCCCTGGGGAGACAGAAGCACGGGGTGGAGAGCGCCGGGCCCCATGAGTGGTAGTTTTGAGGAGTCAGCGAAGCAAACCTACGCCCACGACCGCAGAGCTGCAAGCGAAATCGGCAGAAGCAACCCGTTGGGGAAAAGCGACTTATGAGTCGCACGTGCCAGTGCAGGTCACCCACTGCGGGTGGCGCGGGCTCACCCCGGGAACACAATCTCGTGCGTCGCCGCGCACTGTCCGGCAGGACTGCACGGGCGCGACAAGTCGGATCCCGAGGACCGCCTCACGCGCACCAGGCGCGTCACCACGGGCGTCACCGGGAGGGCCCTGGGATCGCGACGGGTCTTGCGCAGGTGTTTGAGGATCTTGTGGATGACGTCGTGGTCGAGGATGAAGGCGATGACCATCATGTCGCCACCACAGCGGGCACACGTCAGCGGATCAACCTCGAGAATGCATTGGAGGAGCTCGGCCCATCGGCGTCGGCGGGCTTGCATCTGGGGCCAAGTGGGCACGTCATCACGGGGAGTGTCTTTTGCGAGCGCGCGTGTGTCTGCGAGGATGCCGGCATTTCGCCATCGCGCTCGCCGACGGGCCGAGTAGGCACCGTAGTAGCGCACGCAATGCTCGTTTTTGTTGGGGACGTGGGTGAGGAGTCGAGCGCGGAAGTCGAGCGCGTCGAAGTCGTGGGCCCCATGCACGAAGCTTCGGAAACGGCCGCAGGTCAATGAACTCGCCCCCCACCAGTGTACGACCGGCGTCAAGATTCCGTCGCGACAGAACATCGCGCGCATAGTGCAGGGCTTGGAGAATCGTACTCTTGCCCGAACTGTTCCGGCCAAATACTAACGTGATGGGTTTCAGCTCAATCCTCTGGCGCGTGCCAATGGCCTTGAAGTTCTCAATGTCGATGGCGGTGATCACGTTCGTACCTCTTTTTGACTGAGGAGCTCAGCCCTTCGCCTCAAGCTGCAGCAGGTTCATTCCTTCGATCTCGGGCAGCGTGCCGCCGATGATACCCTGGATATCACCGTACATGCCCACCGTCCCGCAGATGGCCTGCTCGATCTGCTTCTCTCGCTTGGCCCACTGCTTCTGGATGGCCCGCCTCTCCTTGTCCAGATCCTCCTTCATGGTCATGAAGGCCTCGACCATGCCCCCGACGCGGTTGCCGAACTGCAGTCACCACAGCTCGAAGAACGAATCCCTTCCGAGATGCGGAAGGTAGCGATCGGCCAGCTTGGAGAGCGAGCCCACGTCGTGCAGGGAGAGCCAGCCGTCGATGCTCCCGCGATAGCACATACGTTCTGCGACGAACCTGCGGGGCCGTTCGCGCACCAGTACGAACCGCAGAACCGCGCTGTACCGGACGCGGCTCGCAAGGCCCTCGAGGTCGCTCGGGCCTACCCCAAGCTCGCGGCAGACGTCGAACACCCCCCTGTCCGGCTCGAACACCACCACCGCGTTCCTGTGGGCGCCGACCTTGTAGCGGGCCAGATGCTCGTGACATCGGAGTGCAGACTCGACCGTCTCGATCTCTTCTCTCTGAATCGGCGAGGCGCCGGCCTTGCGCAGCGACACCTGGCCGTTGATGCTCTCGGAGATCTCGTAGCCGGCGGGAATCGTCTCGAGCGGTTTCCCAGTGGGCTCGCGTGAGAAGACGTAGCGGCGCTTGCCGGTCTTGGTGGTGACCTCACAGAGTTGATACTTCCGACCCACGCGGTTCGTATATGTGATCGCGTCGGGCATTTCGACCTCCGTGGTTGCGGACGGGACCCCGAGCACGTCTTCCCGTCACACTTCGTCGTCTTCGTCGCCCTCGTCGCCTTCGTCGTCGGGGTATTGCGGGGGCGACTGTCCGCGCACTTGGACGATGCGCGGATACCTCCCGCCATCCGACAGGGCATCGGCCTGCTCCACGGTGATTTCGTGCCACCAGCTATCGCCGAAGTCGAAAAGGTATTCGAAGGTCTGCCCCGACCTCAAGTTCAGCTGGTCCAGCTTGATTTCCGCCGCGTTGTCCAGGCATACGTCATCGACAGGGCTGGGCTCGGTGTTGAAGGGGTGGGTGTACTCCTTGGCATCCCGGAGACGTGCCCGACCTCGACTTCCGGGTGTCGGGAAGTAGAAGGAGTACAGATGTTCTTCTTCGCGATCGAACGCCGCGAAGATGACGACGTGGAGATCGTCGAGTGTCTGGTCACCCCGCAGGGCTAGACGCCGCCAGATACCTGGCGATCCCCTGAGCGCCACCTTGAACACGAAGACTCTCGCGGTTCTTGCCTTCGTCTTTGTCTTTGCCTTCGTCTTTGTCTTCGTCTTTGCCATTTCGCGCCTCCGTGGAAACCTTCACCCACCTGGGGAACAGCCACAAATCCTCCGACGAGCAACGCTCCAAAGTCACGGCCGAATGTGATGAGGAGCCCGGATTCGCTGCGCGCCCGGTCGAGAACCGTTGTGTCGTTTGAAGCGGCTGCGACCTCAGCAACCGCAACGACGTCATGATGCGCCTGGCGAAGCGCCGCCACGCTTGCCAAGGGGACGTTCTCATCGGCCAGAAAACGCCCTTGCCCTGTCTTTCGCCGCGCCGCGTAGGTCGCTTCGTCCGCGAGCGACTGGGCAGCGAACGCGAAAACTTTGCGGAGTGATGTCTTGGTGAGGGCTGGATCGTCTCGAGGATGCGCTCTTCGGTCCAACCTGACGCGAACAGGCCAAGCACGAAGTCAACGGCCAGCCGTGCGCCCTTGATGACCGGTTTGCCCGAGAGGACCTTCTGGCCAACCGTGAAGATTTGCCGCCAATCTGTCACTGACGGACCTCCTCAGGGTCGCCTGCCCCCGTGGGAAGACTTCGCGCGCGGACGCCTCGTCATCGAGCTGGATCTCGAGAAACGCACGGTCTTGCCGCAGCGCTCGGAGCCGCCCGGAAGCCTACCTTGTGCTCGCAGCCAGGTCCAGGGGGGATCATCACAGGCCTCGACCCGGACCGGCGGACGGCCTCGCGGGGCCGAGCGTCTACCCGAACCTGGCGATCGCGGGCTCTCCACGTGTACGCTCGGGGCCGGGAGATCTCGCACGGGGCCGTCGTCGTTCCGACCATCTGGGGGATGTTGGATTGCAGACACCGCTGAGGCCGGCGCCGTGCTCCCAGGACTTCACACGCCGCCACTCGATGGCCGTCCATGGACAGGCACGTGAAGAGGCTTGACCCTCACGCTACGTGAGGCTGGACCATGCCACCGTGGTGACCGTACGTTGCGATGAAGGGGACGATGCGATGCCCGATGCGCACATGAAGGTGGGGGACCTGGCGAAGCAGACGGGAGTGTCCGTTCGCACGCTCCACTACTACGACGAGATCGGCCTGCTGAAGCCGTCGCATCACACTCAGGCGGGTTACCGGCTCTACGCCGAGGAGGACATCGCCCGCCTGCAGCAGATCATGTCGCTCCGGCAACTGGGCTTCTCCCTGGGTGAGATCCGGGGCTGTTTGGACCGTCCCGGTGCGTCACCACTGCGGATGATCGAGCTCCACATCGCCAGTCTCGAGGAGCAGATCGAGTTGCAGCGCGAACTCCGCGATCGCCTCCAGGCGATCGCCGGAGCATTGCGCGCGACGGGGAAGGCCTCCGCTCGGGAGTTCATCCGGACGATCGAGGTGATGAACAGGATGGAGAGGTACTTCACGGCCGAGCAGCTCGAGGGGCTCAAGAACAGGCGGCTCGAGCTCGGCGAGGAGCGGATTCGTCAGGCGGAGGCCGACTGGAAGGAGCTCCTCGAACAGGTTCGCGCCGAGATGGGCAAGGGCACCGATCCGGCGAGCGAACCGGTGACGCGACTCGCGCGCCGCTATCGGCAGCTGATCCAGGAGTTCACCGGCGGCAACCCGGAAATCGAGGCATCCCTGCGCGCGATGTACCAGCAGGAGCCGAACATCGCCAGCCGATTCGGCTACACACACGATCCGGAGATGTCGGCCTACCTGTGCAAGGCGCTGGCGGCGGTGAGAGACACATGTCGAATCGAGAACGGGGATGAACAGGAGAACCGGGATGAACAGGTCGAGCAGGGTCGCCGCATCGCTGGCAGTGACCTGGACGGTGGGCATGGCCGGAAACGCGGGGAGCGAACCGATGAGTGAAGCCACCGGGTTTGCCGAGTTCGACGGGTGGCGCGTTGCGTATGAAGTCCGCGGCCACGGGGACGGGTCCATCGTGTTCGTTCACGGCGGAGCGAGCAACCGCTCGGTCTGGCGTGCGCAGATGGAAGGCGTCGATCTGGGCCGGCGGCTGGTGGCGGTGGACCTGATCGGCCACGGCCAGAGCGACAAGCCGCATGCGGCGTACACCATGGGATTGCTGGCTCGGTCGGTGGCGGCGGTGATGGACGACCTCGGGATCGAGCGCGCGGTGCTCGTGGGGCACAGCAACGGCGTGCCCGTGGTGCGCCAGTTCTCTCGCCTGTATCCGGATCGGATCGAGGCGCTGGTGACGGTGGACGGGCCGCTGCGACGAGCCCTGTCGAAGGAGAAGGCGGAATGGATGCGAGCCGTCCTGGACAGTCCGGACTACGAACAGTTCATGAAGATGCTGGTCGAACAGACGCCCATGGCCGGCCTGTCCGCGGAGGATCTGGCGCGCGTCCAGGAGGCCACGCTGAGCACCCCGAAACACGTGATGGCGGGTGGGCTCGACGCGCTGATGGATCCGGCGATCTGGACGGAAGACGAGATCGGCGTGCCGGTGCTCGTGCTTCTCTCCAGGGGCCCGAGCTCTCAGCTCTGGACGGATGACTACGAGGGCTTCGTCCGCAGGATCGCACCGCGGGTCGAGTACTACGTGTGGACCGACGTGTCGCACTTTCTCACCCTGGAGCAACCCGAGAGGTTCAATGCGCTGATCGAGGCGTTCGTTGCGCGCGTGGACGCGGGCGACTTCTGACCCTCGACTCCGAGGGACGGCCCGGCTCTGCCCCGGTGGACGCTTCACCGGCCAAGACGCACCGTTCGCCGGTCGGAATGCACGGCTCGTCGGTCAAAACGTCCGGTTCGCGCGCAGCTTCGTTGCGTGAGGGACGAGGCGGTCCGGGTTTGCTCCGTTCCAACGAACGGACTATGCTGCAGGTCGTCGTGTCTTCCCGCGCTCTTCGACGTCAGGTGGCTGCGGCATGATTCGGATCTGTCGGTCCAACTCCGGGTTCGAGCGCCGGGAAGCTGCCCGGGACTTCGTCCGCTCGTTCTCGCCCGGCACGGAGTTGCTCCTGATCGGGGCGACGCGCGAGGCCGTGGACGATCTCGTCCAACAGATCGTGCTCGAGACGGGAGCGACCTTCGGGCTGCAGCGCTTCAGCTTCATGCAGCTCGCGTCGTTCCTGGCCGCGAGCGAGCTGGCGTCGGCCGGTCGGGCACCGGCGACCGCGCTGGGGACGCAGGCGGTGGCCGCGCGTGCCGCGTTTCTGGCCCAGCAGCAAGCGCAGATACAGCGCTTCACACGTGTCAGCCACTTCCCCGGCTTCGCACCCACGCTGGCAGCCACGCTGAACGATCTTCGCCTGGCAGGAATCGAGACCGCCGCCCTCGCGGAACAGACCGGTGGCGACCACGACCTTCCCGTGTTGCTGCGTCTGTTCGGAGAGGAGCTCGAGAAGGCATCGATCGCGGACCGCTCCACGATGCTCCGGCTGGCGGCGCGGGGGCTCGGGAAACCCCACGTCGGGACTCTGCGCTCGATGCCGGTCCTCCTGTTGGATCTGCCGATCGAATCGAAGCTCGAGCGCGACCTGCTGCGTGCCGTTTGCGAGCCGGCGCCTGCGGTCCTGGCCACGGTTCCGGCCGCGGATCGGCAGACGCTCGAGGCGCTCGAACAGATCGCGCCCGGGGAGGTCGTCGAACCGGTGGCCGCGGCGGCGGGCGCCGTCGTGAAGGCGCCGGTATCGGAGTCCACGAGCCTGACCCGCCTGCGCACGTTTCTCTTCTCGGACCAGGCTCCCGAGGCTGGCGAGACCGACGAGCGGGTCCGCTTCTTCTCGGCTCCGGGAGAGGGACGCGAGTGCGTCGAGATCGCGCGCCTGATCCTGAATGAGGCACGCCGCGGCATCGCCTTCGACCACATGGCCGTGTTCCTGCGCGCCCCGGACGCCTACTCGGCGCTCCTCGACACTGCCTTCCGCCGCGCCGGTGTGCCCTCGTACTTCGCGCGCGGCACCAAGCGCCCGGATCCGTCCGGCCGCGCCTTCCTGGCGCTGCTCGCGTGCAGGTCCGAGCGCCTGTCGGCGAAACGCTTCGCGGAGTACCTCTCGTTCGGCCAGGTGCCGCTTCCCGAGGACGGCGGCGCTCCGCCCCGGAACCGGCAGGTGTGGTCCGGCCCCGACGACGAGACGCTCGGAGCGGCCGGCTCACCCGCGTCTCTGCGCGCGAAGGGCGTCGAGGCCGGTGAACGTTCCACGCCTCAACAGCTCATGCTCTGGGAAACCGACGATGACGGCTCGGCCGGCCAGCAACGGAAGCACGACTCCAGCACGACCGCGGAAGACGATAAGCCAGGCCAGCTGCAGAAACACGTTTCGGCCAAGACGGCGACGGACGCAGCCGAGCACACGACGACCGACTCCGACGAGCACCCCACTCTCGCCGGCACCCTCCGCGCCCCGTGGAAATGGGAGGAGCTCCTGGTCGAGGCAGCCGTCATCGGTGGCAAGGAGCGCTGGGGCCGCCGGCTCGCCGGCCTGGAGCAGGAGCTGCGTCTCAAGTGCGAGGCGATCGCCGGCGAGGAGCCCGAGTCGCCGCGTTTGGTGGCGCTCCAGAGGGACATCACCAACCTCGGCCACCTGGCGCGCTTCGCCGTGCCCATCATCGACGCCCTGGATGCCGCGCCGCAGAGCGCGACGTGGGCCGAGTGGGTGCGGGTGCTCTCGGAACTCGCCCCGATGGTGCTGCGCCGGCCGGAGCGCGTCTTGAGCGTTCTCGCCGAGCTGCAGCCGATGGCGTCCGTCGGTCCGGTGTCGATCGACGAGGTCCGCGAGGTGCTCAGCGACCGCCTCTCCATGCTGGAGCAGGAGCCGCCCGAGCAGCGCTGGGGCCGCCTCTTCGTGGCGACTCCCGACCAGGCGCGCGGGCGCACTTTCAAGGTGGTCTTCGTCCCCGGCCTCGCCGAGCGCGTCTTCCCGCAGCGGCCGCGCGAGGACCCGCTGCTCCTCGATGCGCTCCGCAGGCAGCTGTCGAGCGAGCTGCGCACGCAGGAGGACCGCGGTCACAACGAACGCATGCTCCTGCGCCTGGCCCTCGGTGCGGCCGAGGAGCGCGTCGTCCTCTCCTACCCGCGTCTGGCCGCCGTCGAGGCCCGACCGCGCGTCCCCTCCTTCTATGCGCTCGACGTGGCTCGCGCCGTTCGCGGTTCGATTCCCGACTACGAGCAGCTCGAGCGCGAGGCCGCAGAGCGCGTGCAGGCTCGCCTCGCCTGGCCCGCGCCGCCGGACCCGCACGACGCCATCGATGCCGTCGAGCACGACCTGGCCGTCCTCGGACGCTTCCTGCATGTCGCCACGGCATCCGCAGGCAAGGGCCGCGCGCGCTACCTTCTCGAGCTGAACGCGCACCTGGCGCGATCGCTCCGCACGCGCTGGCTGCGCTGGCGCGACAAGTGGTATCCGGAGGACGGCCTCGTCCGCACCACCGAGATCACCCGAGCTCTCTTCGATGCCCAGCGTCTCAAGGCGCGCCCCTACTCGGTCACGGCGCTGCAGAAGTTCGCCGCCTGCCCGTACCAGTTCCTGCTCTCGGCCATCCACAGGCTCGAGCCGCGCCGCGAGGCCGTGGCGCTCGTGCAGATGGACCCGCTCACCCGAGGGCGCATGTTCCACCACGTCCAGGCCGAGACGCTGCGCTCGCTGCAGCGCGCAGGCGCCCTGCCGGTCACGTCCGCTGCGCTGGAGAAGGCCGAGTTCGTCCTCGACGCCACGATCGAGCGCATCGAGGCAGCC